>NZ_JBHFQH010000006.1:0-232709 GCF_041949995.1 Virgibacillus sp. JSM 102003 | reverse complement strand
CCGCCTTTCAATTTCTCAACATGTGCTGAAAAATATTATCCGGTATTAGCCCCGGTTTCCCGGGGTTATCCCAGTCTTACAGGCAGGTTGCCCACGTGTTACTCACCCGTCCGCCGCTCGTTCCACAAACTTCACCTCAGAAGAGGATCCGTTTGCTTCCCGCGCTCGACTTGCATGTATTAGGCACGCCGCCAGCGTTCGTCCTGAGCCAAGATCAAACTCTCCATAAAAGTTCGTTTGATTATGATTAACACCAATCAATCATCTGTTCTTAGCTTAAAAATTGAAATCAGGGTTTAAAAGTTTAACTTTTAACCTGTTTTCTTGACATACTGGTTGTTTTGTTCAGTTTTCAAGGAGCAAAATGGGCCTGAGTGGACTCGAACCACCGACCTCACGCTTATCAGGCGTGCGCTCTAACCAGCTGAGCTACAGGCCCATAAGTAAAAAATGGAGCGGGTGATGGGAATCGAACCCACGATATCAGCTTGGAAGGCTGAAGTTTTACCACTAAACTACACCCGCATTAATATTTGAAAATCTTATGAACTCTTTCGATGGTCGGGAAGACAGGATTCGAACCTGCGACCCCATGGTCCCAAACCATGTGCTCTACCAAGCTGAGCTACTTCCCGTTAAAATGGTGCGCCCGAGAGGAGTCGAACCCCTAGCCTCTTGATCCGTAGTCAAACGCTCTATCCAATTGAGCTACGGGCGCTTCAAAAGCGAGAAACTTAAATATACCATATATAGTATATATTATCAAGAAGTTTTTTAATGCGGTCGAGAGGACTTGAACCTCCACGGGATAAACTCCCACTAGGCCCTCAACCTAGCGCGTCTGCCATTCCGCCACGACCGCCTAATCTTCATTAGTGAAACTTGGCAAATGGGAAATAACTTGTCTGATAGCACAAAGTAAAATGCTATGAATAATCACAGCAATGTAAAATGTTGAATGCGGGTGGAGGGACTTGAACCCCCACGTCGTAAGACACTAGATCCTAAATCTAGCGCGTCTGCCAATTCCGCCACACCCGCAAAAAAGATGGTGAGCCATGGAGGATTCGAACCTCCGACCCTCTGATTAAAAGTCAGATGCTCTGCCAGCTGAGCTAATGGCTCTTATAATGATTATATATTTAATCCATAAAAAAATGGCTGGGCTACCAGGATTCGAACCTGGGAATCACGGGATCAAAACCCGATGCCTTACCGCTTGGCTATAGCCCAACAGTGGCGGTCCGGACGGGACTCGAACCCGCGACCTCCTGCGTGACAGGCAGGCATTCTAACCAACTGAACTACCGGACCCAACCGATTTATTTATAAGAATATAAGATGACCCGTACGGGATTCGAACCCGTGTTACCGCCGTGAAAGGGCGGTGTCTTAACCACTTGACCAACGGGCCATAAAATGGCGGAGAAGGAGGGATTTGAACCCTCGCGCCGCTCACGCGACCTACACCCTTAGCAGGGGCGCCCCTTCAGCCACTTGGGTACTTCTCCGAATGGCTCCACAGGTAGGAATCGAACCTACGACCGATCGGTTAACAGCCGATTGCTCTACCGCTGAGCTACTGTGGAATAATCTGAAATAATTATCAAGGCAATTCAACCTTGTTTTTTGCGCTCGTCGTGTTGCATCTTAAGGCCACAATTAATTGCGACGAAAAACACTATACAATATATAACGTTTATTGTCAATATTTCAATCGAACAAATAATAAAATCGACTTGTTTTTTTAAGCCTTATTTAATTTAACACGTAGGTCATATTTCGTCAATCTATTATTTAAAATTTGTCTTCTCATTATTATATCAAACAAGCCGAAACTGTTAAAAATTTGCCACGCCTTAATGACGATTACACGAGTTGCACTTATACAGGTAAAAATGCAGCAATACTTCCTTAAATACCTAAACATCGGCTTGTCCTTCATCAGCTACTAACTCTCCCCTGCATTTTCCACACCTGTATTTACTAACATCAATCCGCCGCGTTCGTTTGTATACTCTTGAACAGCTTCTGCATATATAAATGTGTTTCTTGTGTTTTAAAGAGGAAGGCAGTGGATTGCAATGCCTTGGTGACCCCGTAATTTTTAATAATTTTTTAAAGTCTCTATCACCATGCTTATACCCTTTTCCTTCTATATGAAGATGGTAATGCACTAGTTCATGTTTAATGATACCTATTACTTCCTTTTCCCCCATTTCCATAGAGTATTTTGGATTTAACTCAATTACTCTTTTAGAGGGTAGATACCTCCCGCCGGTAGTTCTAAGGCGATTATTATATCTAATGGTATCTTTAAAAGGTTTATGAAAATGTTTCAATGATAGTTCATTTACCAATTCATATAGTTCTTTTTCATTTAATAACTTCATATAATCATTCCCTACATATTAACCCAGCAATATTTTATCATATATTTAATAAGGGTGCTAAATTAAAATCATTGTAATTAAACATTGATTTTTGATAGTATTATATTATAATTGAATATGAGATTAATATTGTAAAAGGAGAGGTGTTCAGTAAGTGAGTAATGAAAAGAAAAGAATGACAACAGCATCTGGTGCTCCGGTTGGGGATAACCAGAATTCAATTACTGCAGGTAATCGAGGTCCAACATTAATTCAGGATGTTCACCTTTTAGAAAAATTAGCACACTTTAATAGAGAACGTGTACCTGAGCGTGTCGTACATGCAAAAGGCGCAGGGGCACACGGTTACTTTGAAGTAACAAACGATCTTTCAAAATACACGAAGGCAGCATTCTTAAGTGAAGTAGGAAAACGCACACCAATGTTTATTCGTTTTTCAACTGTTGCGGGTGAACTTGGTTCAGCGGATACAGTACGTGATCCACGTGGTTTCGCAGTTAAGTTTTACACAGAAGAAGGTAACTACGATTTAGTTGGTAACAATACACCAATTTTCTTTATCCGTGATGCTATTAAGTTCCCTGACTTTATTCACACACAAAAACGTAACCCTAAGACGCACCTGAAAGACAAAAATGCTGTTTGGGACTTCTGGTCATTGTCACCAGAATCACTGCATCAAATCACATACTTACATGGTGATCGTGGCATTCCAGCAACTTTCCGTCATATGAATGGATATGGAAGCCACACTTTCAAATGGGTAAATGACAAAGGAGAAGCATTCTGGGTAAAATACCACTTCATTAGTGAACAAGGTGTAAAAGGTTTAGATGAAGATGTAGCAGGTGAAATTGCTGGAGATAACCCAGACTATCATGTGGAAGACCTTTACAACTCTATTGATAAGGGTGACTTCCCAGCATGGAAACTTTATGTACAAATCATGCCATATGAAGACGCAAAAACTTATAGATTTGATCCATTCGATGTTACGAAGGTATGGTCTCAAAAAGACTATCCACGTATCGAAGTAGGTCGTATGGTCCTTGACCGTAATCCTGAAAATTATTTTGCTGAAGTAGAGCAAGCTGCGTTTTCACCAGGTAACTTTGTACCAGGAATTGAAGCTTCTCCAGATAAAATGTTGCAAGGCCGACTTTTCGGTTACTCTGATGCTCACCGTTACCGTATTGGTGCCAACCATCAGGAATTACCAATTAATCGTCCGGTTAACGAAGTAAATAACAATCAATATGATGGACAAATGCGCTATAGTAATGGCAGTGGTTCGGTTAATTATGAACCAAACAGTTATGATACTGAGCCAAAAGAAGATCCAGCTTCAAAAATTAGTCCGTTTGAAGTTTATGGAGAGGCTGACAGTGTATCATATGACAGTGATGATCATTATACACAAGCAGGAGATTTATATCGATTAATGAGTGCAGATGAGAAAGACCGTCTCATTGATGCTTTTGTAGGTCATATGAAGCCTGTAGATAAAGATGAGATCAAACTACGTCAAATTGAACACTTCTACAAAGCAGATCCTGAGTGGGGCGAAAGAATCGCAAATGGTTTAGGATTATCTGTTCCAGAAGGCGTTAAATAGGTACAATTAAAAAAACAGCTGATTATCTTTTTGATAATCAGCTGTTTTTATTTAGCCTTTATTTTCAATCATTGAAAGTGCGATTCGACCTTTTTCAACATCAATTTGCTCAACCCATACCGTTACGACATCGCCTACTGATGCGATATCCATCGGGTGTTTAACGAATTTATTCGCCATTTTTGAGATATGAACAAGTCCATCCTGCTTTACTCCAATATCTACAAAAACACCGAAGTCTACTACGTTTCTTACTGTACCCTGCATTTCCATCCCAGGTTTTAAATCTTCCATACTCAATACATTCTGTTTCAGTAATGGTTTAGGCAAATCATCACGTGGATCACGTTCTGGGCGCCCCAATGCATTCATAATATCCATTAATGTCGGTTCACCAATCTCCAATTGATCAGCTATTTCTTTTTTGTCCAAGTCATTAAATTTATCGCGTAATTTATCAGAACCAATATCTTCAAGCTCACAACCTATCATTTGCAGAAGTTGTTTCGTGTGCGCATAGCTTTCAGGGTGTATCGGTGTCCTGTCCAGTGGATTTTCACCATCCAAAATCCGTAAAAAACCTATCCCTTGCTCATAGGTTTTAGCACCTAAGCGAGGAATCTTTTTTAATTGTTTGCGATTTACGAACTTTCCTTCCTCATTACGCTGATTCACAATATTATTTGCTACTGTTTTGCTTAGACCTGCAACATATTGTAAAAGTGAAGTGGAAGCTGTATTAACATTAACACCAACTTGGTTAACCGCTGTTTCTACGACAAATGTTAATGATTCATTAAGTGCTTTTTGACTGACATCATGCTGATACTGACCAACGCCGATTGACTTTGGATCAATTTTAACAAGTTCAGCTAGGGGGTCTTGCACCCGTCGCGCTATGGATGCTGCACTGCGCTCTTCAACCTTCAAATCCGGAAATTCTTCACGTGCCAGTTTTGAGGCAGAATACACACTTGCGCCAGCTTCATTGACAATTATATATGGTATATCCAGTGCGTGCTTTCCTATCACATCAGCAATAAATTGCTCTGTTTCTCTTGACGCAGTTCCATTTCCAATTGCAATCAGCTCGATACCAAACTTATTAATAAATTGCATCACAATCTTCTCTGCACCAGCTGTATCATTTTTTGGTGCTGTTGGATAGATTACACTTACTTCATGAACTTTCCCTGTTTCATCAACAACAGAGAGCTTACAGCCTGTTCGATAAGCTGGATCAACCCCAAGAACAGTTTTCCCCTTTAATGGTGGCTGCAGCAGAAGGTTTTTAAGATTTTTGGCAAATACAGAAATTGCCTGTTCTTCAGCCTTTTCTGTTAAACTATTACGGATTTCACGTTCTATCGAAGGCTGGATTAGTCGTTTATAGCTATCCCCGATAGCATCCTGTAAAATTTGGGCAGCTTCCGAGTTGCCTTGATCTGATATCACTTTTTTTCGGAGATACTCGAGCACCCGCTCGGTTGGGGGCTGAACTGCCACCTTTAGCACATCTTCTTTTTCCCCGCGATTTAATGCTAAAATACGATGTGACACCATGGAGCGAATTGCTTCATCATAATCATAGTACATTTCGTAGACGCCTTTTTCGTCCTTCTCCATTTTTTTTGCTTCTGCATGCATGGTACCACGTTTAAAGGTTTCCTCACGAATAAAATCGCGATATTCCGGGTCATCTGATATCCACTCAGCGATTATATCATTAACACCCGCTAGTACTTCCTCTACAGTAGTTAGCTCATGTTCTTCTGATAAATATGACCCAGCTTCTGCAGAAATGCCTTTCAATTCTTGCTCCCAAACTACGTCCGCCAGTGGTTCAAGTCCTTTTTCTTTAGCAATTGTTGCCTTTGTTCGGCGTTTTTGTTTATATGGCCGGTATAAATCCTCCACGCGTTGCAATTGTGTGGCTTGTGTAATATCACGTTCGAGTTCTTCTGTTAGTTTCCCCTGTTCATCAATCAGCCGAATTACTTCCTGTTTTCGTTCAGCTAAATTAACGGCATATTGATATTTGTCATGAATCAATTTGATCTGGACTTCATCAAGTCCACCTGTTACTTCTTTTCGATAACGTGCAATAAATGGTACTGTGTTACCTTCATCCATTAATGCGATTACTTTTTTTACGGTAGCATTGTTTACTTCAGCTTCCTTTGCCACCCATTGCTCTAATTCAATTGACACAATCGGCTCCTCCTTTATGTACGAACTCATTTTATCAAAAAATAGCCTAAATTGAAAAAGACCGGCATTTTAAGACCGGTCTAATTCTCATACCTTATAGCGATTAACGTTGTATCATCATTTCTAACTTTTCCACTAACGTGGTTTGCATAAGCATCTGTAACCTGGTTTACATCCTTATTCAATAAGAAAGGTTGCGATAAATCATTATCTGAAACCCCATCTGAGAACATGATCAAATTCATTTCGGGCTCCAGTCTGTCTGTCACAACTTTGAAAGGTCTGTGATAACCAGCAAGATAACCTGTATTCGGTATATTTCTCTTTTTCTTACCATTCTCAGTAATGGTTAATACTCCTATATTTCCAATAGATGAAAACGAATAGTGGCGTGAATGGAAATCCATTTTAAGAATCCCTATAACAGCACCCCGCTTACCAGTTAATAGCTCGTTACTCTTCTTTATTAACTGTTCAACAGTTGTATGAATGTTGTTTTTGATGATATCAATTACGATTTGAGAAGACTCTTTTGCAAATTCGCCACTGCCTAATCCATCTGCCAGTGCACATACAAATACATCTTCAGTTTCTGTATAGAAATAGCTATCACCACAATAGTATCGTCCCTTTTTTGCTTTTTGGAAAATAGCTACATCCACATTATTCTGTTTCACACTCAATCAAAAACCTCCGTGCTCTCAGTTTTGATTGCCTCACGCAGTTTTCTTAGTGACCGGCGTTGAAGTCTTGAAACGTGCATTTGCGAAATACCGAGTAACTCGCCGGTTTCTTTTTGACTCAAATTATCAAAATAGGTGCATCGTAATATTTGTTGTTCTCGCTCAGATAAAACGGGTAAAATCTTCTCGAGCAACATACGCTGGTCTACATTTTCATAACCATTTTCACTGTTACCCACCAAATCAAGAATGGCTACTGTACTTCCATCAGAGTCAGCTTCAATTTTCCGGTCAACAGAAAGCGCCTTATAGCTTTTACCCATCTCCATCGTTTCCAGAATATCTTCTTCTGAGACTTCTAAATAGTCGGCTATCTCCTTCACTGATGGTGATTCCTGATTTTCGGTAGTAAGATCGTCAACAGCTTTCTTAATCTTCGGACCTAATTCCTTAATACGGCGTGGTACATGAACACTCCAAGTCTTGTCCCGGATAAAACGCTTGATTTCTCCGATGATAGTTGGAATGGCAAAGGATTCAAATGATTTGCCATATGAAGCGTCGTATCTTCTGATAGCAGCAAGTAATCCAATCATGCCAACCTGTACAAGATCTTCGTGTATATTGCTGTTTTTCGAATACTTTCTGGCAATTGATTCAACAAGATCGGTATAGGCGAGCACTATTTTCTCCTGTGTTCCTTTATCATCCGGTTCCTGTTGTAGTTGCTCAATCCAATGGTATACCTCGCCTTTACCTTTATTGTCTGGTTGAGATCTGGTCGTCATCAAGACCCACCTCAGCTTTATGAAGGTACTTAGTCATTAACACAATAACACCATCATTGTTGTTAATTTTAACATTATCCATTAATGCATCAATTAAGAAAAGTCCAAAACCACCTTCACGTAAATTCTCAACAGGCTCTGAGTTCTTGTATGGGCCGATTCCCCCTTTAATTTGATTTAAATTAAAGCTGCCACCGTGGTCGGCTACCATAACTTCCAAGCGATTCTCATACACTCCGTATCCTACAGTTACTTCCCCGCTGTCATCGTCCGTATAAGCATGATCAACAGCGTTTGTAATTGCTTCTGAAACAGCTACTTTCAAATCTTCTATATCCTCATAATTAAAACCCATTCTGCTAGCTATTCCCGACATGCTTAGTCGGACAACACCAACATATTCAGCTTTTGCAGGAACCTTCATTTCAATAAAATCAAATTTGTCCATTTTGATCCCCACCTCTGATTGCAGTACTAATGTCAATAATCTCGTCCAAACCAGTGATTTTGAATAACCGTAATACTCGATCCTGCAAATTCACCAATTTCAAATGACTATTACATTCTTTTGTTGACTTTAAAGCACTTATAAAAACACCAAGACCAGTACTATCCATATAATTAACGTCTTCAAGATCCACCTCTACTTGTTGACTTTCAATTCTGGTAAGTGGCAGTAAAGTCTCTTTTAACTGTGGTGCAGTGTACGCATCTATTTCACCCGACAGGCTAACAATAGACCTATCATTTCCTTCTGAAAGCTCAACCTTTAAGTTCATCGCCATCCTCCTTGAATCAATATATCTATTTATATAAAAGCTTTTTTAGTAACAAAGGACTATACCCGAAACAGAAAAGGATTAAACTTCTTTTCGCAAAACAATTAAGGTAAAATCGTCACGTAACTGAAAGTTTTGCAGGCGTTCAAAATGCTTATACACCCTATTAACGATTTCCTGCGCTGGCAAATAAGCATATTGCTTAATAACATCCAATACTTCTTCGCTTTCAATAAAGCGATCTCCTTGCCGGCACTCTGTAACCCCATCCGTTAACAGTATAATCATATCGCCCTTTTTAATTATCCGCTCATATTGTTTGTACTTGGTATCTGCAGAAACACCGAGTACAAGACCTTTCGTTTCTATCTCTTCAAATGTATCACTTTGGGCATCATAATAAAATCCAGGTTCATGGCCTGCTGAGGAGTATCGAAGCTTGCTTTCATCTGGGATATATTGTGCATAAAACATCGTAATAAACATGCTTGGGTCAACATTTCGTTCAACTACCCGATTTAAATTTTTCAAAATTGACTTTGGACTCATTGTTGCTTCTGGAAAACTATCCATCGAGTATTTAATCATGGACATACATAATGCAGCTGGTATTCCTTTACCAATAACATCTGCAACAGCAATCCCGAGCGAACCATCCTTGCCTTTAATAAAATGATGGTAATCACCATTCATTTGATGTGCTGGAACACTGATGACACCCACATCTAAATCATCTATAGTTGGTTTGGTAGTAGCCAGTAACGTTTCCTGCATTCCCGCAGCAACAGAAATTTCCGATTTCAGTTCGGATTGTTGCTCTCTCAATGTCTGATATTCCTGATGTGCCAATCCATAAGAAATCATTGTTTCCAGTAAAAAATCCATGGAATGCCGAATGTGTTCTGGAATTTCCTCATAAAGTTCTGTTAGTGCCTGAATATGGAAATTCACAATTTCTTCTGGCGGAATGCTATTTTTAATAAATGTCTTACTAATTTGTTCAGCCCCATAAAGTGATTGTTCATCTTGGGTATTAATATAACGTTTTAATAATTCTTTATAGTTAACTGCATCCAATTTTAGGGCATCCATGCATTCCTTCCTCCCCCTGTTATAACTCTATAATGTTAAAAGGGGAGATTTTATTCTCCCCATTTTTACTGAATATCATTATCGCACCCATTTGATGGCTTTAATTTCGGTCCCTTTCCCATCTTCTGATTTTATATCGAACACGTCCACTAGCCTTTTGACTCCAGGCAAACCAGCACCAAGCCCACCTGATGTAGAATAACCATCTTCCATTACTTGGCTTATATCCTTAATCCCTGGACCACTGTCTAATGAAACTATGCACATTCCCTTTTGATCAAAATTATCGATCACTTCAAAGCAAATTTTGCCATCCTCAGTATATAAATATATGTTTCGAGCTAACTCGGAAATCGCTGTAGCAATTCGCGCCTGGTCTACTGTTCCAAATCCGGTTTTCCTTGCGATGTCGCGACCAAGCTGACGTGCAGCAACAATATCCCACTCTTTTTGAATAGTAACACAGGATTGGAGATCCATACTCATTCCCCCAATTCCTGATGCAGTTTTACCAAGCCCTGTTCCAGATCTAAAGCAGTTGGGACATTCCTTAAATGAATTCCCAAATCAATTAATGTCATAGCAACTGCAGGCTGGATTCCTGTCAATACTACCTTTGCCCCCATAAGATCTGACATAGTAACGACATCACCTAATACCTTGGCAATAAATGAGTCAATTACTTCTACAGATGTTAGATCAATGACTACTCCTGATGAACCACTTTTATGAATTTTGTCCAACAAATCCTCCTGGAACTTAATTGCTGTATTATCATCAATCTCTGTTTGAATTGAGATCAATAAATAGTTGTGTAATTTTAAAATAGGTATTCGCAAACTATCACTCCTTACCGATGGATTCAATCATGTCTTCAATTTTCTGTTCTTCGGTATTCAAGTCGACTACTTTTCTATTTGTAATTTCAAGTGCTGTCGTAAAACCTTTTTTCAGTGTGCTTTTGGTAGGGAATTTACCTAAATCAATCCCAAGGTTTACAATTGTTTGTGCAATTTCAGGGCGAATACCTACAAGGATACAAGTTGAACCTATTAATCGTACCGCTTCTGCTGCCTGTATAATGTGATGAGCAACCATGGTATCAACAACAGGAACGCCTGTAATATCCATTAGAACAACTTCTGAATTATGATTCATCACACCTTCCAGCAGGTTTTCCATAATTAATTTTGCACGTTCGGTATCGATCGTCCCAATCAAGGGCATGACCGTAATATTATCCATAACAGGAATTAGTGGTGCTGATAATTCCTGCAGTGCGACACGCTGCAGCGAGACAATGTGTTCCCAGCTACCTGAATACTCATTTACCAATTGTCGGATTATCGGTTCTGTCCAAGCATCTACACTCCTTAAGACCTGTGAAATATATTCTGAATCGACTTGTTCGGATTGACTGAGAATGAAGTCAACTGTAACGCGCCTGAAAACTTGTAGACCATCTGTAATATAGCTTAACGGCCAACCTAAATTTATCAGTTTTTCAGAGAAGTCCTCCAGGTGCTTTGTGGAACCTTGATCTTTGATACTTTTAAAAATAACATTTACAAATTCTCTATTGGTACTTTCAAATAATTCATCTGACACATTTGATGTATAATTTCCATTTTTTAAAGAACCAACCTCATCCATCCACATACTTACTATTGAATCACTATTTTCCAAAGCAATTTTCTTAAATTTTTGGTCCATTAGCTTACCTCCCACTAACACATTAATCAATATTTACTAGTCAATTATAAAAAATTCAATATATATCAATAATACCATTTCAATATGGTTTTATCATGGAATTTTATTTTTTTCAAGAAGCATGTATATTAATGTTATTTATTGTAACATAAAATCGAATAAAACATGTTCAACATAATTCATAAATTTCACCACAAAAAATACCCCTGCTTCACTCATCGGGAAGGGGGTATCACGATTGATCATACATTTCCTTAAGTCCTAGACTTATTTCCAATGCCTTATCAATTTTTTCCATCATTTTATTATCCAATTTTGTTATTTTATCAGTTAAGCGTTGCTTATCTAACGTTCTGATTTGTTCTAGCAAGATGACCGAATTACGATCAAACCCATACCGTTTTGCATTAATCTCCACATGTGTAGGAAGCTTGGCCTTTTGAATCTGCGCAGTAATGGCAGCCACAATAACCGTTGGGCTAAATCTGTTTCCGATATCATTTTGCAGGATCAATACCGGGCGTATGCCTCCCTGTTCTGATCCAACCACAGGGGATAAGTCAGCGAAATATACTTCGCCTCTTTGAACGATCAAATGCTTACACCCCGATCACAGAGCGCTCTAGGGTGTTTTTTTCAGCCTCCTCTTCAGCTTGAAAAGCTTCGGAAGCAATTGTTAGATTAATTCTGGCCATTTCTTCATATCCTTGTTGCATAGATTCGCGAAATTGTTGAATATGCTCATCTTTCTTATGTTCCAGATAGTTTCTTGTAGCTTGACATATGAAATCACTGAAATCACTATTTTCATATTTCATTAATCCATCCACCTCGTTTAATAGGTTTTTTGGTAATCGTACTAAGATCTCCTGTAAGCTCTCTGACAAAACCATACACCTCCGCCAACTGTTGAACGACCACTATTTAACTCTTTTTTAATAATATCATTGTAGCCCATGGTTTGCAAAGGTATATAAAAATATTTTTAACAAAAAGTTTAACAAGTAAGGAAGCATAAATAATTATACTTTCATACTGCATAAGCGCACCTTGAGGCTTTCGCCGCTAAATTTCGACGATAATCCAAGTTTTCTAAAACATTAATTCCTCATGGTATATATTTATTTTGAGATAATTATATTATGCCAGTTCTCGCAAAAAATAAAAGATGCTGTCTTACTTTCCTTTGTGTATTCTCGGTACGCGATTGGTAATCATGCAAGGTATCTCATAATTTATCGTGTCCAAATGTGCCGCAACTTCATCAACTTCGATTTCTTCATTATCCTGCTTTCCTACTAGCGTTACCTTTGTACCTACCGGATATTCATCATTCATCTTTATCATCGTTTGGTCCATACATATTCTTCCAACAATCGGCATTCGCTTTCCATCTATTAATACATCCATTCCTTGTAATTTACGTATCCACCCATCCGCATAGCCAATGGGTATTGTTCCAATCCATTCATCGTTTGAGGCAACATATGTTGCACCGTAACTAATCGATTCGCCTGGAGAAATTTTCTTCACATGAATTAATCGGCTGTTTAACGAAAATGCAGGTTTCAAATCAATATGACGTTCGCTTTTGACTGTTTCTGATGGATACAGGCCATACATAGCGATACCAAACCTGATGTAGTGATACATATTTTCCGGAAAGCGGATAGATGCAGCACTATTACCAACATGGATTATCACAGGATCTGTCCAGATAGTATTAAACACATGTAACAATTGTTCAAATCGCTCTTTTTGCGTCTCAAAATAAGTTAAATCAGGTTCATCGGCAGTGGCAAAGTGTGTATATACTCCGGTCAGGTTTATCTGCTGCTCACCCTGCAACTCCTCTACGATCTCTCTCAGCTCATCAGCTGTACGTATGCCAACTCTTCCCATACCGGTATCCCACTTCATATGCAGCTTTAATGGATGACTAAGTAGGGCTTTTACTTCACGGAGCCAATCTTTCTGAAAAAAAGTCAGCGTAATATCGTGTTCAGCAGCTATTGGCGTGTCTTTTGGGGAAACTCTTCCAAAGACTAAAATCGGTGCTTTAATATTAGCATTACGTAATACCAAGGCTTCCTCCAGCAATGCCACCGCTAGCATATTAGCACCTGCTTCAAGCGCTTTTCTGGCAACATCTGCACCACCATGGCCGTATGCATCAGCCTTCACTACTGCCATTACATTGCTATGTTGAGGTAGCTTCTCCTTAATTTGTTCAATATTATAAGCTATTGCATCTAGATTCACCTCAGCCCATGTATCTCGGTATATTGCGTCTGCCACGGCGGAAACCTCTCCTCTCCTTAACTTGTATTATCCACAGTTTATCTTATTCTTTTAAAAATAAAAAGCAGACCCCCTCTCCTTATGAGTCTGCTTACTACTATTCATTTACTTCACTTCTTTGCCTTGAACGGACTTTGCTACATTAATTAACTCTTCTTTAGTCAACTCATCACTAGCCAGGATAAAGTTCATCCCATTATTACTCCACTCTATGGTACTTCCGGAAAGGGCTCCAATTGAGTGTCCAAGATTCACTATTTCACCATCTACTACTTGCGGAGAAGACATGGTTGGTATTACTTCCATTTTCTCTTCAATTAGCGTGAAGTTCTTTTCGCCAGAAAACGTCATGATTACACGTTGACCGTTTTCAAGTTCAACTTCTTTTTGTTCAACTAATTCAGAACCGGCCATATTCAGTGGATAAACAACGGTAAATGCATCTGCTTCTCCATCACCAGTAACTGGAGCATCCGTCAGTCCGGTTGTCATATTTTTCTCCATCGTGAAATCATCATCGTTGAAGGTTGGTTCTGTATTAAACTCAGAAAAGTTAACTTCAACCAATGCTTTTTTATCCTTATCCAATACTTTTACCATGACTGGTGTATATGTTTTCTTATCAAAGTAAATTTCTTGATATGGAAGATTATTGTTGCTTTGATAATTTGTCTTCGTCTCGAAAATATAATAATTATCGCTTACCTTAAAAGAAGCTTCTTTATCTTTCATAACATCATTTACTAGTGATTGATACAGATATGGCTGACTACCGTTCTCAGGCCACTCCTTTTGAAATTTAAAGCTTTTGTTTAAGGCCGGGGAAAGGACAAAAACCCCGTCTTCATTTTTCAGGATAATTTGGCTGCCTTTTTTATCCTGATCATTCGTTAATTCGACACGATAAAAATCTTTTTTCTTATGCCAGATGTTTATATTGTACTTCTGATCTTCCTGTCCGGTATTCATTTTCATTTCGGCCTTTGCCTTATATCCATTCATTGCCTCTAGCTTGGATTCTAATTTCTCAACAACATCTTCCTGAGATTTTTCACCACAGGCTGCAAGTACAAGGATTAAGCCGAAGACAATTACCATCCAAATCCCAAACTTTTTTTTCATGGACATATCTCCCTTGTCTCATTTCACTCTTTTAGCGAGCTACGGACTTGTCAGGAGGAAAATTATTGTCACAAATCAAACTCTAAACGTACGATATACTTCAGCGATACCATCAATTACATCGGAGGCCATTAAATCATTTACAGAGTGCTCTTTTGCTACTAGTATGTCAGCAGATGAGCCATGAAGAAAGCATGCGTTGCAAAGTGCCTGAAATACACTTTGTTTTTGCATGACCATTGCCAGAATAATTCCGGATAACACATCACCACTTCCGCCTTTAGCTAGACCTACATTTCCAGTACTATTTACAGATTGTTCTCCTGTCGGTGCCGTAATAATAGTGAATCTCCCTTTTAACACGACATAAACCTGGTATTTTTCTGCAAATATCTTTGAATATGTGAAAGGCTTGACCAAAAGCTCACGCACGGAAACATTCAAAAGCATAGCCATTTCACCCGGGTGCGGCGTTATAATCGTTGGTTCCCTTCTATTACTGACCAAATCAAGGATCGACTTTATATGGTACAAACCATCTGCATCCACAATAAGCGGACACGTTGCTTCTTCCACCGTTTGTCTGACTAGATTACTAGTTACTTGTTGTCGACCCATCCCCATACCCAGTGCTACCGCATCAAAGCTTTTCAACGGTATAGAGATATCATTATTCAAATTACCATTCGTCTCGCCTAATTTAAGGTACGTAGCCTCCATACAGTGTGATGCTGCTACTGGTATGACTTTTTCGGTTGTACCTGCTGTAATTAACCCCGAACCAGTACGCAAGGCCGCTTTTATAGTCATTGTAATTGACCCCGGCATCTCTGCATTACCACCGATTACCAGCCCTCTTCCATGATTTCCTTTATGGGCATCTGTTTTCCGCTTAGGCATGCTTTGTCTGAACAGGTCCTCCGTCCAGCTAACCCGTTTTACGTTATTCTTTAAAACGTCTAACGGCAGCCCAATTGAAACAATATCCCATTCTCCATAGAAGGATGCAGTATGCTGCAGAAACGCACTTACTTTAGGAGCTTCTACAATCACAGTATAGCTGGCTTGTATTGATTGAAAATCACGTATCCCCTCATCAGCAGGTAGCCCTGATGGGATATCAACAGAAATCACAAAATTAGCTGTTTCATTTATAATGGACACAATTTCAGCTATTGGATGACGAAGCATTCCGCTCACGCCTATCCCTAAAATCGCATCAACAATTATATCTGAGTTCCGGACCAGCTCATGTATTTCTGAAGGCTCCTTGCTGATAATCACAGATCCTCCAAGCGATAAAAGCAGGTTTTTATGGAAATGCGCATCTCCTGTGATTTTTTGATTTGGCACAACCTGTACAACGGTTATGTGATAGCCTTTGTTTAACAGAGTCCTTGCTATAACAAATCCATCACCACCATTATTTCCACTGCCTGTTAGAATGCAAATGTGATCTGGCTTTCCAATAATAGATTCTATTTTTCCTGAAATAGCCCTCCCGGCATTCTCCATTAATAACTTACCATCCAGCCCGATTTCGTTCATGGTATATCGATCGATATCGTACATTTCATTCGCGGTGACAATAAACACTTTGTTCCCTCCTACCCGCACTAAAATATATGAGACAACCCTAACAATTATGCAGAATCCCCTATTAGTTGTTTACTTCAATTACTACTTGTGCGACTGCATAATCTCTACTATGCGTAATAGAAATCCAATTAGTACTGTCCTGAAATTGCCTTACTTTTATTCCTGGAGCACCATTCTCATCAGTAACTACTTCTATATCTTGAAAGCTTAATTCACCAATTCCTTTACCTGTTGCTTTTGCGAAGGCTTCTTTGGCAGCAAATCTTCCAGCAAGATACTCAACTTTTCTTCTATTATTCGTTAATTGGTCAAAATATGTCTTCTCATTTTCTGTTAATATCCTCTCTTCAAGACGCCCACTTCTCTCCATGCTTTTTCTAATTCGATCCAATTCAATTATGTCAATTCCAATACCTTTTATCATAATTAATTCTGACCCTTCCATATGTATAATGCATATCGTTATATTTATCAGATGTATTTTAGTAAAATTAAAATGGTTATACAATGCAGGATAATTCACTAAAATAATTAACAAGCCTTTATTAACTATCAAACTGTTCTAGTAAGGAGGTATGCCGTTGTTCATCCGCACAGAAAGAAGTATTAAAGAATTTATTCAATTTTATCCAATAGTCGCAGGACTTATAATCATCCACCTTGTCCTATGGCTGGTTACAGATTTCTTGCCTTTCCCTTTTGGAGATCAATTAGATAGATGGGGTACAGGTAACAATTTTTATATCAGTCAAGGTGAATACTGGCGTTTACTCACATCAATCTTCCTTCATGCTGGTCTTATGCATGCGGTCTTTAATTCATTTGCACTTGTCCTATTTGGACCAGCGCTGGAACAAATGCTTGGTAAATACAAGTTCATATTCGCATACATCGGAGCAGGCCTGATAGGGAATCTCGCAACATACTTTCTGACACCTACTGTATATTATCAATATGTTGGAGCATCCGGTGCAGTCTATGGATTATTTGGAATCTATATTTATATGGTAGCATTCCGCAAGCATTTAATCGACCAGGCAAGCTCACAAATCATCCTAACTATTTTTATTATTGGGTTAGTTATGACATTTATCCAGCCAGGAATAAATATATACGCACATATTTTCGGGTTTATCGGCGGCTTCGCATTAGCACCACTGGTGTTAACTAAAGCCCAGCCCTTCTCTCCTTGGCGAAACAGACGTTACCGGGATGATGATTCAATACAGTTTAACCCAAACCGCTGGAAAAAAAGACGTATTCCAAAGCAAGTATACTCTAAAATCCTGTGGGGCTTTCTTGGAGTTTTGATAATACTTGGCCTGATAGGCAGAATATTTTAGGTTAGAAAACTTGGCTTATCGTCAAGCCTTAGTTGCACTTATGCAGTAAGAAGGTATTTATACTCTTGTATAAAAATAAAACTCTAACTTGATTTTAGCGGACACAGAAGACGCTATTTCTATAAAAAAGTAATCTTTTCGATATTATCCGGACACAGAAGCCCTTATTTTAAATATATCATGGTTATTTAACTGTATTTGTGTGAAATAAGGTCCCTGATGTCCGCAAACACCACCATTTTCGTGAATTTCTGCCAAATAAGGTCCCTGGTGTCCGCAATACCTCAAACCTGCTATATGCAAAATAATTTTCATGATAAGTGGTGGCTGCGCATTTTAGCAGCCATGGTTATTTCTTAACTGCTAAAAAATAAGAAAACACACTAATTAACCAATAATTAGTGTGTTTTTTCTTTATAGCTGAATCAATTTTTTACCAAGTTTTAGTGAGCAAATTCCACCGCAGGAAATACGCGTAGACTTCTCATGAACAGCGAAGACGTTGAGACACCGCTGCGTTTTTTAATAGGAGGCTCAGCGCAAGCCCTAAGGTGCGCGTAGTGTATTTCCGTAGTTGGCGCCAAAGCACTCAAGTACTTACCCACATTTCGTCTCATGATATATATTCATTTACGATAAGAATACCAATCGGCTAATTGGTCGGTATGGGATTCGTCCATTTCTTTAATTATAAAATGTTTGCCCATCCCCATCTTTCCTATTATTGAAAGTCTCATCGTGGCTAACTTCTGTTTAGCCTGCACCAGATATTGCTTCTTCTCAAATGCTTGTAAACGTTTATGGTACATAACTAGTGTGTTTTTACTTAGAGTTCGATAGCGAATAGTTAAGCGTTGGCCATCCTGATAAAAACCGCCATCCTTATGTCGCAAAAATCCCAGATAAAAGCTGCCTATCAGCAAAAGAATCGGTACCCACACAAATTGTGTGAAAAAGTATCCAACCCCAGCCCCAATTATGATCACTGGTAATGAAGAACGCAGCAGGTAAAATTTGCGAGCCCGCTTAGGAAGTGGTATCAGCTCCTGAGTCTCTCCAGCATATTCCGGTAAAAATGTATTAAAAAATTCGCCCACTTCATCAGCCTTCATGATTGGGAATAATACCGATGAAAAATCTTCACCTTTGTCCATCGACCCGCCAGCAACTTCCGCAAAAACCGTTACATAACCGAGTGGCTGCCTGATAATGCTTTCTTGAATGCCTACTGCCTGTACTCTTTTTAATGGAATAGTCACTTGTTTCTTTTCCAGTAATCCGCGGGTGATAAATAGTTCACTATCATTTTTAGTGATAGTAAAATTCCCATACTTGATCATCGTACCAGCAATACCTAATAGCCAAAGGAAAACTAATAAAATGATAACAAGCACTACTATAAAGATAACACTTAGTCCAATTGCCCATTCCACCGTATTATCGTAATAATGATCAGGTATGAATTGTTCCAACTCTGAAAAACCAAATGCCATTAAAGCAAAGATGACACCGATGCTTCCAGAAGTGGATCCTGCTAAAAACAACCGTTTAAAGCTTATCCTTAATGAAGGATTTTTCCGCTCCACAAGATCATCATGTACATCCTCGTGTCTTGTAACGGCCGTTTTTAATTCCTGACGCAGCGCATCCCCTTCTGTCCGTTTGACTGCTTTAAGAGAAGCTTCTGCACCATTACTGCTTCCTGCCGTTTCAATTTGAACCTTTGTTAATTTAAATATTCGATGGATAACTCCTGAAGTCAGGTCAATCGACTGGATACGGTTTTTTGAGATATAACGCTTTTTTCGAATAAATATACCATATTCGATTCGAAGTTCCTCATCTTCAATTCGGTATGTATAGCGATACCACGACAGAATACTAAATGTTAGCATTAGAATAAAAATACCTGATGTAATTAAAATAAAATAAAAAAGTGAATCATCTTTAAATGTGATAAACCCTAGAACAACTGCAAAAAGCGATTCACGCAACACCCTAATAAAATTGAAGAATATAGCTGCCGGGTGTAGCCTTTTCTGATTAAACATCATCTTCGTCCACCCTTGCAAGTGCTGAAATACGATCTCTTAACTCTGACGCATCTTCATCCAGTAATGCGGGTATTTCATGTGTTGTAGCTGCAGTTGAAATAGTAACACTTGCCAGTTGGTATTTTTTTAAAATTGGTCCTTGCTGTGTATCAACATGCTGCACGCGTATCATTGGCACTAATGTCCGTGACACAATCAGTATCCCGTGCTGAATATATATTTCCTGATCAAACACTTCGTAACGCCATCTTTTCCAGCGCAGCTTTGGGAGTAGAAAAACAAATAAGTACGTACTTAGTCCACTGATGACTATTGCTACGGCTGTAAACCAATATGAAAACTCAAACAAATACGTTAAAACAGTTAATCCAATGGTCGCTAGCCAAAGAAACCCAACATAAATCCATGCGGTTATTTTCCATGCTTTTATTGCATCAGTTGCAATTGTATTAACTGGTGGCTGCCTCATATAGCTTTACCTCAACTTTCGTTTCGTTAATTAACACAGAACAAAAGCGCAAGCGCCTGTTCAGCGCCGTATGGACTGGACTGACCCGTGTGAGATAAAGGATACACGAAGAGCGTTAGCGATTCGATGTTGACTTATCGTAGACACGGGGAGGGAAGTCCACTAGGCGCTAGGCGCTGGCCGGTTAGAACGCCACGTCCTGTGGCGTCACCGGCACTAGTACGTCCTGTACGTCGGAGCTGGACGTCGCTGATTCTGATGTCCAATTATCCTCAGCACTTAAATTTTATAATTTCCTATAGATTTAAAAAAGCTCCTTTACGCAAGGAGCCTCTACTTAGCTGTTATTATTATTTCTGCGCTTCTGGAAATTTCCTTTGCGATTACGTCCGCCTTGGTTACGTCCGCCCTGATTGCGTTTTCCGTAGAACTTTTTATTATTTGGTCTGCGGTTATTGTCTTTGCCTCTTGGTGCTTTTTTCACACTGATCGGCTGTGCTGATGATATTCGTACTGGTGTATCGCGACGCTCTTTTGTCAACATCTTAAGTGCTGCAGCAATAACTGTTATAGAGTCATGATTCTGCAGTAATTCATTTGCTGTCTCATGATAGGATTTCAAATCTTTCTGTTCAATAGTCTGCAATAGCTTATCTACTGTAACCTGCTGCTGACCACGCTGTGCTTCCTGATTAGTAGGAGGCATCATACGCTTCATCTTACTTTTGGTAACTTTTTCGATTGAGTGCAGATGTGCAATCTCTCTTGGTGTTATAAAAGATATCGCTTCTCCTGTACGTCCTGCTCTTCCTGTACGGCCGATGCGGTGTACGTAGCTCTCAGGATCTTGCGGAATATCAAAGTTATATACGTGGGTTACACCAGAAATATCCAGTCCACGCGCAGCAACATCTGTCGCGACTAATACTTCTACACGACTATTTTTAAATTTGTTTAATACGGACATTCTTTTTCCTTGAGTTAAATCACCATGAATACCTTCAGCACGGAAACCTCTTGCCTGTAGCCCCTCTGCTATTTCATCAACACGCTTTTTCGTACGGCTAAAGACTATTGCTAATGCTGGTGCATTAATATCCAGATGGTTTGTTAACGTATCAAATTTATATTTTTCAGGTACCTCAATAAAGTACTGATCAATATTTGTTACTGTCATTTCCTTGCTTTTTACTTTTACTTCTTTTGGGCTATTCATCAAGTTTGTTGCAATATCTCGTATTTCTTTAGGCATTGTTGCCGAAAATAACAATGTTTGTCTTCCATCAGGGATATTTTTTAAGATATCACGAATATCCTCGATGAATCCCATGTTAAGCATTTCATCTGCTTCATCCAATACTGCCGTTTGCACATTGTTCGTTCGTATTGTTTTCCTGCGCATATGATCAAGAAGTCTTCCTGGTGTTGCAACGACAATATGAGGGCCATCCTTCAACGCTCTTATTTGACGTTCCATGTGCTGACCGCCGTATACTGGCATTGTGCGCACACCTTTGTTTTTGCCTAAACGGTTGATTTCTTCTGCAACCTGATTTGCTAACTCTCGTGTAGGAGCTACTACTAGTCCTTGTATTTTCTTTTGACTAGGGTCTATTTTTTCAATCATAGGGATGCCAAATGCTGCTGTTTTTCCTGTCCCAGTTTGTGCTTGTCCAATTACGTCGTTTCCTTGCATGGCAAGAGGTATTGTCTCTGCCTGAATCGGTGTCGCTTCCTCAAACCCCATTTTTTCAAGTGCTGTCATAATGGGCTGTGATATACTTAGTTCATTAAATGTTGTCACCTTGTTACTCTACTCCTTTTTTCTTACATATTTATTTGGCGGATTAGAGAGTATTATTACTTTCCAATCAGCATAACTGCCACTAAAGGCTTTCGCCATTAAAAACTGGACATAAAGCCAAGTTTTTTTAATGTATAATTTTTAGAAAAACCAAGTTTGGCGAGAACTCAGTTTATTTTAGACTTCCAATCAACAATAAATTCCGGATAGGCTCTGAAAGTGTAAAAAGAGGCTACTCCAGTTTATGGAAAAGGGCCTCATTCATGAAATATCATACAGAAAATAACAGTTCTTTCATCATAACACATATATTAAGATGATATCCACTACTTCTTATTATGATTTTTCATCAATAGCATGATAAAATAAAATTTAAATTAACTAACTTTACGAATTTAAAGGGGGACTTTTATGCGTCTACCTCCGTTCAATCCATATATAGCGGTTGTAATTGGTGTTATAGCTGTGTCAACATCTGCAGTCTTAGTAAAACTGGCTGATCAGGCTCCTGCAGCCATAATTGCAAATTACCGGTTGCTGTTTGCAGTTATTATTATGGCACCATATGTACTTTTCAAACATCGAAATGAGTTTAGCATTATCTCAAAAAAGGATTGGATTCTCTCAGCCTTAGCAGGGATTTTTCTTGCTTTTCATTTTATCCTCTGGTTTGAATCATTAAATTATACATCTGTAGCAAGCTCGGTGGTATTGGTAACATTACAGCCAATCTTCGCTTTTTTGGGCACTTACTTTTTTTTCAAGGAACGATTTTCACCTGGTGCTGTAATCAGTATGATAATTGCCTTATTAGGCAGTGTAATTATCAGCTGGGGTGATTTTCAAATAAGTGGCATAGCACTATTCGGGGATATTCTTGCCTTACTTGGAGCGATAACTGTAACAGCATATTTTTTAGTGGGACAGCAGGTAAGAAAACGTTTATCACTAATGACATATACGTTTGTTGTTTATGGAATAAGTTCAGTAACACTAATTTTATATAACTTAATTGTCCAAAATCCATTCTTCGGGTATTCCGCTAACCACTGGTTTGTTTTTCTTGCTTTGGCAGTTATCCCAACATTCTTTGGACACACTTTATTTAATTGGGCATTGAAATGGTTAAGTACTTCCACCATCTCAATGGGAATTGTGTTTGAACCAATAGGGGCTTCAATACTCGCCTATTTTATTTTAGGTGAAAAGGTGACATGGTCACAATGGCTTGGTGGAACAATTGTATTATTCGGGCTATTTTTATTCATTATGAGTACCGCTCGAAAATCAAAAGTGACAATATCACAAAAGAAATGACAAATGTACATACCAACCAGTGTTTAAAACTGGTATAATTAAGCCAATATATATGAATTGGGTGATGTCATGAATATTCAGTTAATGACTGATGGAGGAGCAGACATACCAAAGCGCTTAGACGAAGCATTGGATATTATTGTTGTACCTCTTTACTTACACTTTAAAGATGAACAATACAAAACAGGTGTAACGATTGATTTGGAAACATTTAATAAAAAAATGAAGGAGTCAGAGGAATTACCGCGTTCATCAGCTCCAAGCCCTAATGACTTTTACGAGGCATACAAGCAGGTAGACCCAAACACTCCTATTATTATGTTAAGTCTGACAAAAGGGCTCAGTGTGACGTACGAAAATGCGGTACTTGCTAAAACGATGCTTCTTGAAGAGGAACCAGATCGTAGAATCGAAGTGATTAATACGAAAACAGCTTCATGTGGCATTGCGCTTTTACTTCATGAAGCAAAAATAAAGATAGAAGAGAACTGTACATATGACCAGGTCGTTAATCACTTGAACGGACTAATTGAGGATACAACAACACTATTTGTTTTAAAGACACTGGAGAATTTAGTACGTGGCGGACGCTTAGATAAAGTGAAGGGTACAATTGCCAAGACATTAAATATAAAACTGTTAATGAAAGCTAGTGAAGACGAAGGAAGTATTGAAGTAACCGAGAAAGTTCGGGGAGATAAAAAGTCGATAAGGCGATTTATCGAACAAATTGGTGAATATACGAAAGACTTTGAAGATAAAGTTATTTCAATGACCCACTGTAACGCAGAGGAACGAGCAACTAAAGTACTTGCGGAAATCAGACAGAAATACCCGTTTAAAGACGCCTATTTAACTGAAATGGGCCCGCTAATTTCCACATATGCAGGTGATGGGGGTCTGGTTATTTCATTTTTTAAAGATAAGCAATAATAAACGAGGGAGAAGGCTGAATTAATTTTAGTCTTCTCCCTTTATTCTCTGGATTTTTCTTTTAACAGAAATTGATGAATCATAATATTAAGTGCATCTTTATCATTTCCTAAGCAAATAAGATGTCTTGATCGTTCAAAAAACACAACTTCCTTCTCCTTCGATGTAATTTCCTTATCCAAATAATAAACCGTTTTGTATGGAACCATTCCGTCCTGTTGTCCCTGGGCAATCAATACAGGTGATTCAATCTTTTTTAAGTAACGTCGGGTAAACCTTAACACCTTCAGAAATTCAATATTAGCTTTAAAAGGAACAGCTCCAAGCTTCCTTTTATAATGCAGATATAATTTATTTTGACGGAGCTTCCCATTGAATCCATCTACAGCAACGTCCCTGATATCCTTGCTTATCTGTTTAAATGATAAATACTTTCCAGCTGGAGCCAACAGCACCAACTTATCGATTTTATACTTTGCAGCTAAGTAAGCAGCAATCATACCCCCCATGGAAAATCCAATAATATATATTTCATCAACCTTTTCACTTAATCGCTTGAAGGAACTTTCTGCTGCATTAATCCATTTTTTGTGTGAAATATTTTCCAATGCTAACTTTCTTCCATGTCCTGGCAATGTTGGTACTTCAATCTGCCAGCTGGTATGCTCCTTGAGATACTCAACTAAAGGGGCAACTTCATACGGTCCTCCAGTATATCCGTGTATTATCAGACATCCAATCATACTAATTCTCCTCATGTTTCAATGTACTTTATATTTAACCAATTCCTCTACTTATTATTTCCTATAATAGCTTTTAAATGTTTTCCATAATTTCCGCAATAATATAAAGTAAAAAAAGCTGATGACATGCATGCAATGCTTCATCAGCTCTCTTAGCAGTTGAGAAAGTGTATATCCTTTCCCACTGAATAAATGCAACTAAGGCTTAGCGATAAGTCCATCTTTCTAAAATATTATCGAAATTGTTTCATGATTGAGCCTACCTGTTTCACAACTGGGGAAACCTGTTGAAACGTATTAGCTATTTGGCCAGCTGTTGATAACATCTTATCAAGGTCCATTTCGCCATTATTATCCTGAAAATAATAGAGGAGGTTATTTTTTGGTGGTGTATTAAAAGTACCGCCTATAGACTGCCCATATGGATGCCAATTCATTGGTTGTTTCGGTTTTGCATACATCTCAAAAGGGGTTTGAAAATTTGTATTGTAATTGTTGTACATCTGTTTATAATTGTGCAGCGGCTGTGTATTATTTTGATAAAAATTATACGGATTTCCATTATAAGGTGGCGTATAATTATAAGGCCTCTCAAACATGTTACACACCTCTTTTGTATGTTCTTGTATTACTACTATATGCAAAAACCAAAAATGTGTGTAAACCTGTTCATCACAGTATTCAATTACTATAAGTGAGGCTGATAATTACAAGACATGTCTAGTAAATATTTTATTTTGTTGATCTGGAAACCACAAACCACTTCGTCACCTACGAAAGTAGCTGGAGTACCAAATACATCACACTCATGTATATGTTTTATATATTCTCGATCCTTCGTTATATTTCTAGTTGTATAGTGAACATCCAATTCATCTAATTGGGTTAACAGCTTTTCGCAAATCGGACAATTATCGCTGATATAAACAATTACTTCCTTATCGTTCATTTTATTATGCTCCTCCTTGAAGTTGTATAGTTTCTTTGCTTTAATTCGTAATTACCCGTGAATATAACAAATTAAACACAATTATTACAAAGTTATTACACGAAAACATTCTGCATTGTGTCACAATCACAAATGCAGAATGTTTTTAGTGATTTCCTAATATTTAAACTTCAGAAAATTTTTGGCTACTTGCAAGGCCCTAGCTACCTTTTTGCGGTAAGAAAGGGTTTATTAAATACCTCACTTGCTTGATAACAAATTAATTTGCATGATGGATAATTACTGCGCATTCGGCAGCCATGTTGGTTTATTAACTACTAAAGTTAATACGCCAGCACTTCAGACAGCTCTGTATTTCCTTCGATAAGCTCAAAAGTCTGATTTTCTGCTCTTGGAACACTTAATAAATAGACAAGAACTGCTGCAACATCTTCACGAGGTATATTTCCTATATCTGATAATTTTTCCTGCAGGTTTACTTTACCTGTACCAGGATCATCTGTTAATCTTCCTGGCCTAACGATTGTATAATTTAATCCTGCTTTTTTAAGATATTCGTCGGCGCGATGCTTTGCATAAAGATAATGCTTCATTTGACCTGTTCCTTTGGGATGGTCTGCTCCAATTGAACTTAACATTATAAATCTTTTTATCCCATACTTCCTCGCTAAATCAACAGATTCAATTGCACCTTCCTGATCAATGACAATTGTTTTATCTGCACCTGTATGCGGCCCTGATCCAGCAGCAAATATAACTGCATCTATATTATGAAAAGCCTTCTCAAAGTCTTCTTCCAAGTCCGCTAAAACTGTCTCGGCACCTAATTCTTCAAATTGTGGAATTTGGTCCGTTTTTCTTACCATTGCAACAGGTTCGTGGTCAGATTCCAATAACTTCTCAACCGCCTGCTTACCGATACCACCGTTCGCTCCAACTACTAATACACGCATTGTTTTCCTCCTAATAACTTTTGGCTGTTTAACGGAATATTGCCGCTATATATTTCGATGTAATGCAAAAAATACTTAAGTGCTATGACACAGCTAAAGAATTACATTACGCAGTTGTGTCGTCAGAGGGCCTCAATAAATAATACCAATCAGGCTCACATAATTATGTCCCAGTAAGATTAATTAGCAAAAGAGACTATTTATAAGCTCCATAATTATAATATTACCTTTAATTAAAAAAACAAAACACCAATCTTCTTGAATAAAGGTGTTTTGCTTTTGCATTTTAGGAATAATTAATCCCAATGCTAGTGCAGGTTTGCCGACAAACCCGCACGATATAAAGAGTTGAGGACATCCCAAATCCCACATCGAGCATATCGCGTTTGTGACAGCCATGCTATGATATATATCACTATTACTAAACTTTTTATAAAATCAAGTTGGCTCTGTACGATAATACGATGCTCGTTTTTTATGTCTTCTATAAAACAAATAGACAACTCCAGCTATTATTAATATCAAAAATATATACAGCTGGAATTCCTCCATAAATTTTTTCACCGATTTCAGATTCCCAACACTACCAAGCCAAAGCATTCCAATTGTCCATGGAAGTATTCCTAACAACGTCAAACTTTGAAATTTCCATACACCTACTTTACTAATACCAGCTATATATGAGATATAATTACCTATTCCAAGTGGTCTCGCGAATGCGATTGTCCATACACCAAATTTTTTGAACCATATTTGTACCTTTTCTATCTTTTTCTTATTCATCTTTTGTTTTAATTTATCTTCCAGTTTGTAACCTATGCTATAAGGAATTAAGCTGAATACAGAATAAATCGCACTCCCAATGAACCCGTAAAGTAACACTTCAAGGAAAGTCAGCTTAAGAAGGTAACCAAATGTTAACGTGACCAGGCCACCAGGAAAAGGAACGGATGACGCCTCAGTCGCTAAGCTGATAAATAGTCCCCAAAACCCTAATTCATTAATAACTTCTATAATATATTGCAACATTTGCCCAGTCTCCTTTGTTTACTGCATTGAGTACTCAATACCCTAAAAGCATCGATGAAAACCAGATATTATAAGCTATAGTTTCCAATCATTTGAATGTGACTTGGCAAAACTTCAATATCAGCTGGTGTTACTCCATGTATCTCGCCATCCATGTCGATTGCTTTCTGCTGATTCGTCCTAATTGTTAACGTTGATGCTTGAAAATATCTTAGCTCTGTTAATTGTTCAGTATTTATATTGGGCTTATTCATTGATAATAGTTCCCGCAGAGTGGCCAATGTTGAATTTTTTATAACTAACACATCGAATTTTCCATCATTAACGTTTATTGTAGGTATCGGAAATTCCCTTGTACCAATGAATTTTCCATTTAGCACAAGAATCATTACCGATTCCCCTTCGTAAACTTCGTCATCGGCAATTATTTTATAAGTGAAAGGTTCAGCCTGGTTAACAGTCTTGAGTGTACTCATAAAATAGCTTAATACTCCGAAATTCTTCTTTCGTTCTTCATCAATATTTAAAGATGTTTCTGAAACAAGCCCAATACCCCAAAAGTTAACGAAATAATTATCAGCTGTTTTGCCAATGTCTATATTGATCACTTCACCAGAGACAATTGCCTCTGCGGCCTGATATAAGTTTTGAGGTATATTTAGTATTCTGCTGAAATCATTACATGTTCCCCCAGGTAAAATAGCAATAATTGGTCTTCTTTTTAAAGGAGCCAAACTATTTATACATTCGAACAACGTGCCGTCCCCGCCAAGAATAACTATAATATCAACTTTATCAGCAAATTCAGCACAAGAATCCTTGGCCTCTTCAATCGTTTCCGTCTGAATAACAGTTAATTTCTTGATAGCTTTGGAAATAACAGGTATCGTTTGGGAAAGTTTTTGCTCCATGTTATCGCTTCCTGCATGACCATTATATAAAAATATGCCTCTTTCATAACCCAATTTATCCTCTCCCTTTAACGAGTCGCTTCCTATAATTTTTTCCTAAATAATCAATATAGAAACATTAGGTGTAAGATAACACATTCCACGAATTATGTTACACATTTTTGCTCTAAGTTTATTAATCTAGTGTAAAATTTTTCAATTTAGTCTAGTAATTTTCATCAAAATGTTATTTAATAAAGAGGAGGAATTATAATTTTTTAAAATCACAGGAGGGTCAAAATGAAGAGAATTTTTAGTCTATTGCTTTTGTTAGGTTTAACCTTAG
The DNA here is from genome assembly GCF_041949995.1 of Virgibacillus sp. JSM 102003. NCBI lineage: Bacteria > Bacillati > Bacillota > Bacilli > Caryophanales > Bacillaceae > Virgibacillus > Virgibacillus sp. JSM 102003. Next base: position 203,583 of record NZ_JBHFQH010000006.1, on the reverse strand, counting down.
TGTTGGCAGCTTGCGGTAGTTCAGAGAATGCAGACGGCAGTAGTGGTGAAGAAAGCATAACACCAGACACAATTGTAATGGGATTCGTACCATCTCAGGATTCCGATACAATCGCTGATACAATTAAACCATTAGCGGACCAGCTAGGTGAAGAATTGGGTATCAAGGTTGAAGGTAAAGTTATGACCAGCTACAATGCATTAGTTGAAGCTATGGGTGCTAACCAGGTACACGTTGGATTTATCCCGGCATTTGGCTATGTCCTAGCAAACGAGCAATATGGGGCTGAAGTAATCCTGAAATCAGAGCGTTATGGATCCGGTACATACAAAGCACAATACTTAGTAAAAGCTGATTCAGGAATTGAAGAACTAGCAGACTTAGAAGGAAAAATCTGGGCTTACCCAGATAAAGGATCCACTTCTGGCTATCTATTCCCAGCAAACCAATTGATGATGGAATTTGACTATGACTCCGCACCACAATTGGAAACAGAATTCTTCTCAGGCACTACTGCTGCAGGAGGACATGACACAGCTGCTTTGGCGGTTTACCAAGGGGATGCTGATGTTGCAACAACGTTTGATGATGTGCGTACAGAACTTGAAGGAGAATATCCTGATGTAATGGAAAAATTAAAAGTTATTGAATATACACAAGATATTCCAAATGACACGATCTCCGTTACTAAAGAATTAGATGACGAATTGGTACAGAAAATCAAGGATGTATTCCTATCATTTAATGAAAATGAGGAAATGATCAAGATTATGAATGAAGTATACAATTGGGATGCCATTATTGAAGCATCTGATGAGGAATATAAAGTAGTTAAAGATACCTACAAGAAATTCAAGGATAACATAGAACTGTAATATCAACTTAAAAAGGGGGAGGTAATTATCTCCTCCTTTTTCTAACGTTTATGTTAGACACAGGCAACTTTCTCAAACAACTGTAACGGAGGAAATACATATTATGATTGAATTTAAAGACGTAAGCCTAGTCTACCCGAATGGAACAGAAGGATTAAAAAATATAAATGTAACAATAAATGATGGTGAATTTGTAGTTATTGTAGGTCTTTCCGGAGCGGGAAAATCAACTTTTATTCGTAGTGTGAATCGTCTGGTCACACCCACTTCAGGTTCCCTATTAATTGATGACGAGGATATACTTAGATATCGCGGCTCCGACCTGCGTAAGCTTCGCACAAAGATTGGTATGATATTCCAAAGTTATAACCTGGTAAATCGCTCTAATGTACTGAAAAATGTTATTGCCGGTCGTTTAGGTCATACAGGTACACTACGCTCCATTCTTAATCTATACAAAAAAGAAGATATCGGACTAGCCTACGAAAGCCTGCAACGTGTAAATATTGATGATAAAATTCATAGTCGAGCTGATGAACTTAGTGGAGGTCAGCAGCAGCGTGTCAGTATTGCCCGTGTTTTAACACAAAAGCCTAACTATATACTTGCCGATGAACCAGTGGCATCACTTGACCCACCAACATCACATCAGGTAATGACTTATCTAAAAAAGATAAATAAAGAAGATAATATAACAACGATTGTAAATCTGCACTTTATTGATATGGCTATGGAGTATGCTGACCGAATTATTGGTATGCGTGCTGGTGAAGTTGTGTTTGATGGACCAGTATCAGAGGTATCCGAGAAAACATTTGAAGAAATTTATGGCCGTACTATACGTGAGGATGACTTACGTGGGGGGGCACAGGAATCGTGACTAATCAAACTAATTCCACACCCTCCCAAATGACACCGCCACTTTATCCTGCAAAGACAAAAGCCCAGGTTACACTTATATTTTTCATCGTAATAGGCTTTTATCTGTTTAGCATGATATGGACACAGCGTCAGATGGTAGGAGGATTTGCCGATGCGCTAGGTAATATGGGAGTGGTGGTCAATAAATTTTTTCCTCCTAACCTAAGTGTTATCCCTGCAGTTTGGGATCCAATGGCACAAACAATTCAGATGGCTATCATCGCGACAACTGTCGCAGCTATATTGACGGTTCCACTGGCATTATTGTCAGCACAAAACATTGCAACCTTTAAACCAATATATATTACGACAAGAACTTTTCTGAATATCCTCCGAACAATTCCGGACTTAGTTTTAGCTGTTGTCTTCGTAGGATTATTTGGTATCGGACTGTTTCCAGGTATTATCGCACTTATTATATTCTCACTGGGGATTCTGGCAAAATTGATCAGCGAAACAATTGAATCTGTTGATATGAATCCACTTGAGGCAATGCGTGCTTCTGGAGGCAATGTATTTCAGGTAATCTACTATGGTCTTGTACCACAGGTCCTTCCACAGTTTGCATCATTTGTACTGTATGTATTTGAAATAAACATTCGTGCTTCTGTTGTACTGGGATTAGTTGGAGCAGGTGGTATTGGTCTTGTACTGGATCAGCAGCTGGGTTTTTATAATTATCCTAACGTTATGGCAATTATCATATTAATATTTATCGTTGTACTTGTTATTGAATATATAAGCAACAAATTAAGGGAGGCATTGATATAATGGCAGCATACTCTCTCCCTCCAAAACCAGAACGTTCTCTTTTTAAGCGAATCAAAAGGATAACTATTCTATTAGCAGTAATTGCAGTTTATACTTGGACCTTTTTAGGTATTGACGTGGATTGGGGACGCGCAGCTGAACGAGCCATAAATAATTTCCACCGCGTCATTCCTAAATTATTCCACCCAAATTGGGAGGCAACCGGTGAAGTTGCTGGAAAGATGTTTGAGACGATTACAATTGCGTTTGCAGGTTCTTTTATGGCAGCTATTCTAGCTATTCCATTGGGATTCTTAGCAGCTCAAAATATGTCCCGAAACAGACTATTAACTGCAACTGGAAAGTGGATTCTATCCGCTATTCGCGCATTTCCCGATATTATTTTGGCTATTCTGTTTGTTGTTGCCGTAGGACCAAACGCATTTGCTGGTGTACTTGCAATTGCCATTGGCTCAACCGGAATGCTTGGAAAGCTCTACTCTGAGGTTGTTGAATCAATTGATATGAGAATTGTCGAAGCAATGGAAGCCAATGGTGCTAATAAAGTTCAAATGCTATTCTATGGTGTTATGCCACAGATTATTCCTGAATTCTTATCGTACGCAATCTACCGCTTTGAAATTGATATCCGTGCATCATCCATTTTGGGTATCGTTGGCGCAGGTGGTATTGGTACTATGATTATCTTTGCAGCAAATAACCGTAACTGGAATGAAATGGGATTAATCTTGCTTGCAATCATAATTGTGGTAACAGTAATTGACTTTATTTCTGCAAGAATCAGACGGAAAATTGTATAATATAAGTTATAATAGAAACGAAATCCAGGAGCATACTCTGGTTTCGTTTCTTTCATTATGACCCTAAGACCCTTTATAGTTCTGTTGGCTTTTAATTTTCGCAGTTGATATAAAATGCGAAGTACTTTTTAAAAAAGTTGAGTGCTATTATGCCGCTCCGGAAATACACTACGCGCACCTAGGGCGGCTGATGAGTCTCCTTGCTCCTACGTCGCTTCGTAGTCTCATCTAGGCCTCAGCTCCCACAGGAGCATTCCTATTGGGGAGACGTCCCCCCTCTTGAAACATAAAAAGGTCCTCCGTTAAGATGCAGATATACACAAAACCAAACATCTAAGGAGGACCTTACAAATGCATGATAATGTGAATGACAAAATTAATCAAGTGACAGAGGACACGTTAATCATCGGAGTTGATATCGCAAAGAAAAAACACTATGCTTGTGCGGTTGATGACCGTGGGAGAGAACTTCAACGCGCCTTTTCGTTCAAACAGTCTTATCAAGGTTTCGAAAGCTTCATTCAGACCGTCAAGGACTTGAAAACCAAACATCAAAAAGCGAATGTGGTCATTGGCTTTGAAGCCACCGGCCATTACTGGAAGAATCTCGCTGAACGCTTATGGGACGAACAACTTTTGTACGTCATCGTCAATCCGATGCATGTTAAACGTTCCAAAGAGTTCGAGGATAACAACCAGTCCAAAAATGATAAAAAAGACGCTCGGTTGATTGCCCGTCTCGTCGAAAACGGCTACTTCACCTTTCATCGCTTTCTGAAAGACATCGAAGCAGAACTCCGTGAGTGCGCCACATGGCGGCGAGCTCTTATCGATGAACGGGCGAGCTTAAAAAACAAGCTGGTTAACTGGACCGATCAATATTTTCCGGAATTCCTGAAAATCTTTAAAGACTGGGGTATTCAGGCACGTACGGTCCTCCGATATACCCCATTTCCCCAAGACGTTCAGACACGGTCACTTGAGGAATGCATGGCTTTATATCGCGAAGACAAGGGCGCCCGATTTTTATCCCGAAACAAAATCGCTGAGTTGAAGAAACTGGCCCCATTCTCCATTGGCCGCACGCAAGGGCAAGATATGGCCTATTTCAAATTGGTCACCCTTTTAGATCAATACGCCCTGTTGGATAAGCAGATCCAGGAGATCGAGGAAAAGCTCAGCTTCTATGCCCGTCAGCTTTCTGATTTCGAATGGATTACATCTATCCGAGGGGTAAGTGAGAATCAGGCAGCCGAGCTTCTTGCCGAAACCGGACCACTTCCGCAATATGGTCATCCACGCCAACTCATCAAATTAGCGGGATTGACGCTGCGGGATAACTCTTCCGGTGACCGAGAAGGCGAAAAACGGCTGTCGAAGCGAGGGCGAAAAGCCCTCCGAGCGCTTCTGTTCAGGATGGTGACCACCATTCTTCCAAATAATGAAGCGTTCAAGGATATCTATCAGTATTATGTGAACCGGCCCGAAAATCCGCTCAAGAAGAAGGAAGCGATGGTGGTATTATGCCGGAAACTCCTGCAAGTCATTTACGGGATGAGTAAATACCAATCTCCTTTTGACGCCGAACAGATGAGACGAGACCTTTCGAGTCATCTTCCAGCGAAGTAAGTGGCGTAGCGTTCTCGCGTCCCTGGGCATGACAATAAAGATGATCCGGAGAAGCCGCCAAACTGAGACATACGACTTCGAGTCCAAACAGGAGCATCATGCGGCCTCCGCCTTAGAAAGAGACCCAATGAAGGAAAGCATGCGCACGACGCCAAGAGACCTGGGAGGGTACGTCCTTCTAAGATATGCGGAGATCCAAAGGGCATCGGAATACGCTTTTCCGTTAACAATAAATTGTTAGCGACCGCAACGTGTCAGTATTATTACCATTTTTTTCCTTTAAGAAGGATTTCTGTCGTTCTTTAACTACAAAAAGATTTTATAAAAGAATTATCACATTCTAATCACTGGTATATCAACCTTTCCGGAGGGAGTCTCCGTGTATTTCCTTCGCTGTTGACTAGAGTAGAAATTCTCATAGAAGAAATGTCTGATATCACTACACTAGTACGGGTGAGCGGAGGGCGGTGACTCCAGCGGGAATAGTACGTTCCGAAGACCCCGCAGAGTGGTCTTCTCGAGGAGGCTGAGGTCGTGCCCGCGGAAAGCATCCGCCCGTAGCGACCCCAGACGACGGGACAAGTTATAGAGATTATTCCAGCAGTTAGTTCGCAGTATATATCAAACTGCGAACTAAAACAAACTCTTAAAAACCAATCTAAAAGCAAAGTACAATCATCTGTTTCAGCGGATTTTTTAGAAAGGATGTAACATAGTGCATAACAATACAGCAACTATCAAGCTAGTATATACGAGTGATGTTCATGGCAACGTATTACCCGTTTTATATGGAACAAATGAACATGCCGACTTAGGCCTAGCTAAATACGCTACAGCTGTTCAAAAAGCAAGACAGGAAAATAAGCATGTAATCGTATTGGACAATGGCGATTTAATTCAGGGAACTCCATTAATGACTCATTATGTAAAAGAACATGCTAATAAAGAAAACCCTATGATTGGCGTCATGAATCAGATAGGAATCGAAGCAAGTGTGATTGGCAATCATGAATTTAATTTTGGTAAAAAAATCTTAACTGATGCTGTTAAAGAGTCTGATTTCCCTTGGATTTCAGCAAACAGTATCGATGCCAATAGTGGTGAAGCCTATTTTGGACCACCTTATATTATAAAGACATTGAACAATGGAATTAAAGTAGCAATTGTTGGTGTAACGACTCATTATATCCCTAACTGGGAATCACCTGAGCATATTCAAGGTATCAAATTTGCTGACGCACTTTCTACACTTCAAAAATGGGTTAAACATATTAATGAAGTTGAAGAACCTGATGTTCTGGTTGCCTCCTATCATGGGGGTTTTGAACGTGATATTGAGACTGGCGAAAATACAGAACGACCAACCGGTGAGAACCAAGGTTATGCGATGTGTGAGCAAATAGAAGGAATTGACATTTTATTAACCGGTCACCAGCACCGTAACTTAACCGGAACGATTAATGATGTTCTGGTTATTCAGCCAGGTAACAACGGCAAAATGTATGGTGAAATTGATATCACAATGGAGCATTATTATAATGGCTGGAGATTAATTGATAAGCATGCGTCAGTTAACACATTAGAAGGTGTGCAGCCTGATGAAGATATTCTTTCTTATATGAAAGATCTCGAAGATTCTACTCAACAATGGCTTGATCAGCCAATTGGATATATAGATGGTGACATGACAATCAATGATCCGTTAAAGGCAAGAATTAGGAAACATCCATTTATTGAACTTATCCAGCAAGTACAAATGGAGGCAAGTGGCATAGATATTTCTGTTACTTCTCTGTTAAATAATGACTCCAAAGGATTTGGCTCGACCGTTACAATGCGTGATATTGTTTCAAACTATATGTACCCAAATACCCTAGTGGTACTTGAATTGACTGGACAAGATATAATAGATGCGCTTGAAAAAAGTGCTGGATATTTTATTCTACAAAATGGGGAAATAACAGTTAATCCAGCCTATATTGATCCAAAACCACAACATTACAACTATGATATGTGGGAAGGGATAGAGTACACAATAAATGTGCAACAACCTTTAGGTTCCAGGGTTGAAAACGTTAGGTACCATGGTATCCCCCTTGATAAACATGAGAAATACCAGGTTGTTTTAAATAATTATCGTGCTAACGGTGGTGGTGATTACGATATGTTTAAAGGGAAACCAGTTGTAAAAGAAATTCAGAAAGATGCTGTTGAACTAATTCGCTCCTATTTTGAAAAGTACGAAACTGTACATGCGAAAATAACAAATAATTTCACCGTCAAAACATAAAAAGATAGGTACCAGGAAAACTCCTGGTGCCTACTAAAACTTATTTAAAACATGTGGAACACAATTTTTTTGAATTATAGCCACTTTGGAGTAATCATTAGCTATTTTCACAAGATCTTCAGCTAGAATGAGGTTAACTTTAGCCAATTCACCAAGTTCTTTAGCTTTTCACCATTATATATGGTAGTTTATACTTTCTTGCGCTTGTATTTCCAACCTGTTCCAGATGTTCTTTTTGTAACAGCTTTTTAGCAATATGTATGGAGTCCAACCGCAAAAAGTCTCTTACCTGCCAATTATTCAACGTATCACTAATCAATAAATTATAATCCTTCAGTGCTTCAATATGTGCATACTTAGACACTTCACCACAGTGAGGACATTTCCATTTTCCATAAATTCGTACCATTGGCAATGCCCTACACCCCGGACAAAAAACGCCCCGCAAAATATCATTTCTCTCAACATGATACTTTTTCAGAATATCACTCTCATTTGGTGTATGTGCTTCAATTAATAAAGTAGACAATTCTTTCAACTGCCCATGAGTTAAGCACGCTGTTTGATAACTCGTGCTATAACCATCTATTTTTGTGAGAAGTTCTTCTTTGTGAATGACAGTATCTGAAACAGCTTTGTTATTGGTGACATTTTTGATGATAGTACTGGGGTTACTGTATGCGATGAGCTTCTCAAATGGAATAGCTGGAAAACCACTTTCTCTAATCCAACGCAAAAGCCGGAAATGCTGAAGGTTTACTTGTTCGATATGGTTACCAAGGTTTTCCTCTTCACCCTTCTTCGAGATACGAATGGCTTGCCCAAACTCATCATACGTAACTGTGCCAGATATATTTTTAACTTCTGTAATCAGGATGAATTGTAGTGAAAGTATCAATGTATCAATTTGGAAAAATCCACTTCCGTCATGGATACGTAGATTATGGAGGATTATATAAGGTGCTTCTGGTAGAAAACTTAACGTGAAATCAAGTGCTTTTTCGCCGTTGTAGCCTGCCCGGAGATTTTTTGCATGGTTCTCTACCTCCTTTTTTTTGAAATGATGCTCTGCCAAACGCCTGCTAAGAGCTTCTGTTTTTAGTATAACAATAGGGATATCTCGAGGTTTAAGAATCAATGGAGCACTTCCTTTTATATAGTTTTTATAATATATTCATGCTTTGCCTCCTATTTCCTTCATAAATTACTGATCATATGTGGCGAATTTGTGACTTTAGCCACTTTATAGTAATCTTTAGCTACTTTCATAAAATCTTTAGCCAAAAATGAGGAAACTTTAGCCACTTCACCCAGATCTTTAGCTTTTCAACATATTTGAGTCAATTACTTCCACGTTGAAGCTAGACGTGGTTGACTCGGTAGCCTCTTTTCCCATCGCTAAGCACTAAGAAAGAAAAGCTACCAGATTAAATGCTAATCTGGTAGCTTTCAAATTTGCGATTAGTTCTCATCTTTATCATCATCTTTATCATCCGTGTCGTTATCATCGTCACTACCATCATCGTTAGACTCATTAGCGTCATCATCGTTATCTTTACTTTCGATATCCAATACCAGAACCTCTCCAGTATAGGCATCGATTTCAATTTCTGCTTCTCTTTTATTAGTATCCATTTCCAATTCATAAAGCAGGCGTCCATCATCTTCATCTAATTCGATACTTACAATGGTTCCTGAAAATGCATTCGATGCGATTTCCCTTGCCTTACCGATGTCGATTACAGCTTTATTGACTTTTGATTTATCGTCATCCGTCTTACTGCTTTTATTCTTATCATCTTTCATGGAATTATCTTTTTCCTTAATGGCTATATCTTTATTTTCATCATCGCTGTTATCATCTTTTTCAGCTTTTTTATCATCAGTGCTATTGTTAGCAGCCTTATTAGTGTCATCATCTGTATTATCTTTATTTTTTACTTCATTCGATTGTTTACCATTACTCGCAACCATTTTCTTTTCTAGTTTCAGAACTTCACCGGTATTTCCGTCCATTTTAATTTCATATTCTTTTTGGCCATCATGAATTTCTATTTCATATACAGCCCGATTTCGGCTTTTTTCAAGTTCCATCTCCGTAATTTCTCCTGGATATTGGTCCTTTACCAATTGTTTTATTTCATCTGTTGATAATTTGGGTTCAGCCTGTGCGGCATCTGAATGATAGATACCCAATCCCATCGCAGTTGCACCAATAAAAACTGCTAATGCTATACCAATTTTCTTTTTCAATTTATTCTCCTCCTCTTTATTCTTAATTACATCATATCCACTTCAAGTGAAAGGACACTGTGCAAAAGATTAGAATTTGATGAGAATAACATTAATCTTAATTAACAATTGGCAACTTTATCGTAAAGGTAGAGCCTTCTCCAACTTCACTCGTAACACGTAAACTTCCATCATGAGCCGCAACAATGGTTTTTGCAATGGACAATCCAAGACCAGTACCACCTAAATCCCTGTTTCTTGATTTTTCCATTCGGTAAAATCGATCAAATATTTTTTCCTTCTCTTGGTTTGGAATCCCTTGACCAGAATCCTGGACATTAACCATAACATGGGTATTCTGTTTCCGTATTGTTAACTTAACGGCCCCATCACTATATTTTAAGGCATTATCAATTAATATATAAATAACCTGTTGTAATTGGTCTTGACTTCCATTCACATAAAGCACATTTTTTGCTGTTTCTAAAGTAATTTCGCGGTTATATGCACCTGTAAATTTATCTACTGTTTCCATACAAATATCAACTATGTTTATTTGTTCATGCGCGTCTTTTTCCTGATTTCTTGCAAGCAACAGCATTTGTTCTACCAGCTTTTGCATACGATCCGCTTCAGATTCAATTGCCTGGATTGACTCATTGAAAAGCTCTGGGTTACCCTGTCCACGTCTTTCCAATAATTCTGCATAACTCTTCACGATTGATATCGGTGTTTTCAACTCATGAGAAGCATCTGATACAAATGTCTCTTGTTTTTCAAAATTATCCTTTAAATACTCAATCATCGTATTAAAGGTATTTTCCATTTCATAAAGTTCATCACGTGATCTGTTTTCCACATAGATTTTTTTCCATTTCGTATTGGTTATATTCTCTTTCATCGCAGCAGTTAATGCCTTTATCGGATTTAAAATAAACCTGCTTAAAAACACGCCAGCTATTATGGTTGGAATAAGCATTATGGCTGACGCTACAATTAATACGTAAAATAAGGTTTGCATTGTTTCGGTATGTGCAACAAGCTGTTTATATACCTGCAGCGTTACAATTTCACCATTCTCCCATATAATTGGTTTAGAAATGGTTACAAAATTGGCTTGATTATCTAAATGAATAATTGAATTTGTCTCGGTCTTAACAAACGATGCAGGCAATTCAGTAAAGCTATCTTTTTTAGTTAACGTCAGCAGAAGACGATCATTTTCTTCTTCAATCACACGAATCATGCCATCTGTTGGCAAATAGGCTCTTAATAAGTCACTTCTGGCAATCTCCGGATTTGAGTTAAGTGTCTTTACAATCTCGTTCGTTTGGCTGGTAAGTTCATTTACTTCACTATTGATCGATATATTCTTAAACAAAAAGTAAATTGATGTGTTAACAAGCAATATTAGTACGAGCATAAATAGACTTGAAAACAAGCGAATCTTCGCGGATAGTTTCATTGAACATGTTCCTTTATCGTATATCCAACACCACGGACTGTATTAATATAGGTTTTCTCAAATCCTTTGTCGATTTTTTGGCGCAAATACCTAATATAAACATCAACAACGTTTGTATCCCCAAAATAATCATATCCCCATACATGCTCAATTAATTGGTCTCTTGTGAGTACAATATTTTTGTTTTTCATCAGGTAAATAAGCAAATCAAATTCTCTGGGCGTAAGTTCAATTTGCTGTGACTCCCGCTTAACTTCACGTGTGTTTATATCTACTTGCAAGTCACCGACAGTCAAATAATCACCGTTATTCACCACAGCTGTTTGCGTGCGTAAATGTACGCGAATACGAGCAAGCAGTTCTTCAATCTGAAACGGCTTTGTTACATAATCATTTGCTCCAAGGTCCAGTCCACTTACTTTATCGTGTACCTGGTCTCTGGCAGTCAGCAGGATAATTGGAGTATTGGTATCCTTACGTCTGAACCGTCTTAAAACTTCCATCCCACTTAATTCCGGAAGCATGATATCAAGCAGCACCAAGTCCCATTTTTTACTTTCCAATAATTCAAGTGCCTGTTTCCCATTATTGGCAACCTCAGTCGTATAATTTTCATAATTGAGCTCAAGCTGCAAAACCCTGCTCAACTTCTGTTCATCTTCAACAATTAATACGTTTGGATTTCCCATAAATACACCTACTTTATATGTGCCTTTTTATGTACTATATCAAAATATGTATAAAAAGTATTGATGTTGAACCGGTGTTTACACGAATTCGTCATTTTAAATCATGAAATTCAGTAATATATTTATTTTACCTTTGCAAAGATACAGGTGTCCCTTAGTCCTTCCCCATCAACGGCAACATCATCATTCTGCAAAATACCTTCCAGTTTATATCCAAGCCGTTCAGGTATTGCTTTACTTCTGCTATTTTCCACATCACACCGGATTTCGACCCTATTAGCTTCGAGTTCTCTAAAGGCGTAATCTGTTATTCCTTGGACAGCTTCTGTAATATAACCATGTCCGCTGTTGCGCGAATCAATCCAATAGCCTATTTCAAACTTTGGTACCTCCCAATCAATTCTGTGCAATCCTGTGCAGCCAATAAGGTTTCCCGTTTCTCGGTCAAAAATATGCATTCTCATATCTTCTCTTTTTAGAAACTTGATATATGACTCCCTTACGTTTGCTTCCACATCCTCCAGACTTTGGTTCTTTTGCGCAAAGGGGAGCCATTTTTTCAACTCCTCCTTGCTTGCTTCAATAGCAAAATATACTGACTCGCCATCTCCCGGTTTAGGCAGGCGCACATAGAGTCGCTTAGTATAGAATTCATTTGGAAAATCTTTGAGTATCGGTTTCTGCATTCTGTATTCTCCTTTTCCGTATAAATTTCTTTTCATTATAGCGCTTTAGCTTTAAGATTGCGATAACAATTTATTTTAGGGAGGCGACAGAATGTTAGCGATTGACCACATCGTAATTGTATCCGACAACCCTGCACAAGCAGCGGCGAAATTTGGAAAAGAGCATAATGTAACTGTTATACAAGGGGGTAAACACTCCAACTGGGGAACATACAATTATTTGGCTTATTTCAGTAATGACAGTTATATCGAATGGATTGGTATTTTTGATAAAAAAATAGCGGTCCAATCAGAGAATCCCCTTATTAAACAAGTTGTCAATGCACTAGATGATAATATGGAAGGTCCTATCCAGTATGCATTACGGACAGTTAACATGGATAAATATATTGATCATTTTTATAAGTCTACTATTCCATTTACCGGTCCCATCCCTGGAAACAGAAAAAAACCAAATGGTTCGATGCTTGAATGGCGGATGCTTTTTCCTGAAGATGTATCAGAACAGCTCCCCTTTTTAATTGAGTGGGGTAATGTTAAGAATGTTCCAGAGGATAACCGCTTAATAAACGAACAGCAGATTCACACCATTTTTGCTGATATTAATAATCTCACGAAGTTTAAGGATATTTACCAAACAGACCTGCAACTGGCTAATGCCAAATTAAGCATTTCAGATAAATTAGCATTTTCCATTAATTAATGACGATGCCCATTGACATTCAAACCACTATTTGACTATACTATAATCAAATACTCATTTGAATGAGGTGTAGTAAATGCCAAAAGATACATGTGAAGTGACTTGTATACATGAAGACAAAGTTGACCGTGTAAAACAGCAAATAAAGCAACAGCCCTTTGAAAAGGTAACAACTATCTACAAGCTGCTTGCAGATCAAAACAGGTTACAAATAGCGTATGCATTGTTAATTGAAGAAGAATTATGTGTCTGTGATATTGCCAATATTATTGGTGCAACAACTGCAACAACTTCACACCACGTACGCCAGCTGCACAAAGCTGGTATCGCGACTTTCCGAAAAGATGGAAAGCTTGTATATTATTCATTATATGACAGTCATATCAAACAATTAATCTCACAAGCCTTCAGCCACATGAAGGAGGATTCCTATCATGCCGTCTAATCAACAAACTTATCGAGTACAAGGAATGTCCTGTGCTAATTGTGCCAAGACATTTGAAAATAATATCAAACGAATAAACGGTGTCGAAAATGCCGATGTTAATTTTGCTGCATCAAAAGTTGACATTGACGGAACGGCTTCTATATCAGAAATTGAAAAGGCCGGTTCTTTCGAGAATATAAAGGTTGTAACGGACAATGAAAGTGCCAAACAACCTGAAGAGCCATTCTGGGTCCGTTACGATAGAATTATATTTTCAGCCTTGTTAGTCGTCCTGGGATTTGCAGTAACTTTCACTTTTGGAAGTTCACATTACCTGTCTACCATCCTTTTTGGATTAGCAGCTCTCGTCGGGGGATTAACGCTTTTTAAAGCTGGAATACTAAACCTGACAAGACTTCGCTTTGATATGAAGACACTTATGACCATTGCCGTGATTGGTGCAATCCTTATTGGTGAATGGCGGGAAGCAGCAATTGTAGTTATTTTATTTGCTATCAGTGAAGCACTTGAATCCTATTCGATGGATAAGGCACGTGCCTCTATTCATTCACTGATGAAGATTTCCCCTAAAAAAGCACTGATCAGGCGAAATGGGACGGAACAGACAATAGCGATTGAAGATATCGTAATTGGCGATCTTATGGTCGTTAAACCTGGAGAACGAATAGCCATGGATGGAAGAGTTATTGACGGATTTTCTGCCATTAATCAGGCGTCAATTACCGGTGAATCCATTCCAGTTGAAAAAGCCCAGAATGACGAGGTATTTGCTGGTACGATTAATCAGGATGGTTATCTGGAAATTGAAGTCACGAAAAAAGCAGAAGATACAACCATTGCAAAAATTGTTCATCTGGTAGAAGAAGCACAAGGTGAACGCGCACCGTCACAAGCATTTGTTGATCGGTTCGCTGCATATTACACACCTGCCATTATTGCGATTGCTATTCTGGTAGCAGTTATCCCTCCTCTTTTTGGAGGTGCATGGAGCATATGGATCTATCAAGGTCTTGCCGTATTAGTTGTAGGCTGCCCGTGTGCATTGGTTATCTCCACTCCGGTCGCAATCGTTACAGCAATCGGAAATGCTGCACGAAATGGAGTTCTTATCAAAGGTGGAATCTACCTTGAAGAAATGGGGCGACTTAAATCAATTGCCTTTGATAAAACAGGTACTTTAACAAACGGAACCCCAAAAGTTACCGATGTTCACTATTTTACGGATGACCGTGAAAAAGCAATAAACTACCTGAATGCATTGGAAACCAAATCAAACCACCCATTAGCAAAAGCAATTGTGGACTATATCACTGACGAAAAAGTTAACATTTCAAAAGTTGACGTACAGCATTTCACAACAATACAAGGTAAAGGGATACAAGGAGAAATCAATGGTGAAATAATTTATGCAGGATCACCCAACCTCTTTGATCAATTACCAAAAGAAGAAATGAAAAACTACCAGGAATCCGGAAAAACCGTAATGTTATGTGGAACTAATGAGGAAATATTAATAGCTATTGCACTTCGCGACGAACCAAGGAAAGAAAGTAAACAAATTATTAAACAGCTACACAAATTAGGAATCAACCATACGTACATGCTTACCGGTGATCATGCTCAAACAGCTGCTGCGTTAAAAGAAGACCTTGAAATCACCGATGTTAAAGCAGGTTTATTGCCCAAAGACAAATTAGACTTTATAAAAAAACATCAAAATAACAACGGCAATATCGCGATGATAGGTGACGGAATTAACGATACACCAGCACTTGCTGCATCAACAGTTGGAATAGCAATGGGTTCTGCCGGAACAGATAGTGCACTCGAAACAGCTGACATTGCTTTAATGGGCGATGATCTGGAAAAACTCCCTTTTACAGTGAAATTAAGCCGGAGAACATTGTCAATTATTAAACAAAATGTTTCCTTTGCTATCGGCATCAAAGTGCTTGCTTTACTACTCGTCATCCCTGGATGGCTGACACTTTGGATTGCAATTTTTGCCGACATGGGGGCAACCCTGCTTGTAACACTGAATGCATTGCGATTACTAAAAATAAGATGATCATTCCACAGCGAATGATCATCTTATTTAATTCCTAATGCACACACAGTGTCATTTGGCTTTGTTGGTTTGATAAAAATCTCGATGGAAGTAAACCCCGATTGATCCAGCAATGCCGATAACTGACCACCAATTATTTCACTTGTTTCATCTGTTGCACCTTTCTCGTGGGGCTGGATCGTTAAGGCGATTTTTCCTCCATCATTCATTTGGCTGCGAATGTTTTTTAATGTAGTTACTGGTTCACACCAAAATGTGATATTATTTATCACTAAAACTTTATCCACCGGTGACACAAGCTAAGGTAACTGATTTGTAGTATTTAGTCTGGCTCTCTGATGACGCAGCTGGAATAAACCCGTCACAGTGGTCTCCTCCTAGTATTACTGCCCCAAAGGAAACTCGCATACTCCAACTGCTTGTTGAATGTATATCTGCTAATTTTCAGGATAAAGTGAGCATGATCCAGCGAAGGAAATACACGGAGACTCCTGTGGGAGGAAAGGCATCGGAGAGACCCCGCAGTGCGATAGTACGAGGGGGCTCACCAGCCGCCCTTGGTACGCGAAGTGTATTTTCGGAGCGATGTATTTATATCTACCTAATTGCAAAAAAATAACCACCCTCAAATAGAGAGTGATTATACTTAGATTTTATACTAATTGCTGATGCAGAAATGAACTTACGGATTCGGGTGATTTCGTGTCAGCACTATGCTGATGCGCCAATTTTTCACCATTTTGGAAAATTAACATGCTCGGAATTCCCATAACCTCGTATTTTTGTGCAATTCCCTCAACTTCATCACTATTGATTTGATACCATTCATGATTATTGAATTCTTCCATAACGTCACCAATAAACATATCCATCCGTTTACAGTCCGGACACCAATCAGCGAAAAACTTTATAATAACTGGCTTATCTGATTGAATTATCTCATTGAATTTTTCTTCTGTATCTATATGTTTCATTCATAAGCACCCCTTTGTGATTTTCTAATCTCTATTGTACCTATTTTGTAATAGCATGTCTCTTAATCTGTTTACGACTTGTATTCGACTCTTCCAAGAAGATAAGCTATAGCGAGACCTAATGCAAATGTAGCTACACTTAATAGAATGAGTATATTACTTGCCGGCCACCCTGGAAAGACAACAAAAATCGAACCAATTACCATACCAATGATAATAGCAAATGTTCCTGTATAGTAATTATTTAAAAAGAAGTTAACAACCTTACTCATTACCACAATACCGATTACGATTCCTACACCAGTCACAGCAATAACATCAAGCTGGAAGTTACTTATCCCTGTCATTACTGTCTGATACACACCGATGATCAGTAACATAAATGAACCACTTATGCCTGGAAGGACCATGGCACTGCTTGCAATAAAGCCAGAGAAAAATAATAACACATATGTTGACATTGACTTATCTTCAATTACAGCACTTTCTCCAGCATTCAGAAAAATCATCGAACCAACAACAATAGCGCCGATAATAAGTAAAACCAGATGATTCGGTTTAAACTTATTTTTCGCATCTGCTTTATGGAATAAATATGGGAGTACTCCCAAAATTAGCCCTAAAAAAAGAAATTGCGTTGGTTCTGGGTAATGTTCAAATAACCACTCAAGAAGGTGGCTTAATAAAAAAACTGCTGCCACTATTCCAATACCAAGTGGTATCAGAAAGCCTAATTGTTTTTTCCAATCCTTACTGATGAATCCATTTATAGCGGCGATTAACCGGTCATAAATTCCAAGTAAAACAGCAATCGTCCCCCCACTTACACCTGGGATTACATCACTTGCCCCCATAATTATACCTCGATAAATATTTTTCCATTCCATATGTAACGATCTCCCTTTGTAACAATTCCATTTCTAAAAGCATACCGTTATCATATCAAATTATGTTTGCAATTCACATAAAAATTTTATATACTATCCTCATAGCTACTTTGTAATACAAGGTAGCTCTTTCAAGAACTAGTATCTTGCATTACAAGGTAGGGTTAAAACATGACTTTAAGAAGCCAGTTATTAAAAGGTATTTTAGAAGGCTGCATCCTTTCTATTATTTATCGGCAGCCAACATATGGCTATGAACTCTCGATAAGATTACAGGAATTTGGTTTATCCGATGTTAGCGAGGGTTCCATCTATCCGATTTTGTTACGTCTGCAAAAAGAAAAATTAGTTAGGGGAGAAATGAAAAAATCTGAATCTGGACCTAAGCGTAAATATTATTACTTAACGACAGAAGGACACGAAGCATTAAAACAGTTTGTTCATCATTGGGAAAATATCAAACAGCCAGTAGATAAAATTATTGAGAAAGGAGAAATCTAGTATGAATGCAAAGGCTATTATTGAGTTGAACAATGAAAAACGGGAACAATTAAATGAAGGAAATTTAAAGTATTATGAAGATATGCTCGTGTACATACGCTTAAACACAAATAAATCTGAACAGCAAACAGAAGAGGTTTTACTTGAATTGCTGGAGCACATTCTGGGGGCCCAGGAAGAAGGACGAACTGCTGAAGAAGTTTTTGGCAAGGATCCAAAAGCATATTGTAAAGAAATTATTGGGGAAATTCCTGTTGAAAATCGTAAGCGTCAAATTTTATTTATAAGTTCAATTATACTGCAGTTTCTGGCAATTATTAGCCTTACGCACGGAATAATTGGATTTGGGCTTCATTATTTCTTTGATCTCGGTTCTGCCAATATAACCTTTTCGATAGGATCTGGTATTGCAATTCTCATTATCGATGTACTAATCGCTTTTTTATTCATTATAATAATTTTTAAGTGGTTAAAAACTACTGTATTTAAAAAGGACAAAAAGCAGAAAAAGTGGGTAGAATTCTTACAGGTTTGGGCATTTAGCACCTTTTCAATTGGACTATTTGTCCTTGTTATATATTTGATGCCTGACTTTGGAACTACGGTTAGTATTCCAACGATATACCTTGCTGGTCTAGGCGTTTTTCTTTATCTTGTATCTTTCTTAATTGAACGAAAAAAACATTCCATCCAATTGAAATAAGGAATAGCAGTAAAGTTGTTGCTATTCCTCAATAAACTCAAGCTCTGGGACCCACTGAGACATATGGTCTTTTATTTCCTGGTAGTGTTTTTCAGCATTTGCAAGCTCTTCATTTGTTAGCTGGTACATCGGGGCAACCTGATAATTCGCCCAGTTGCTATACTTTACAAAGGTCGGCATCAATTTAGGTGATTTTACCTCAACTGTTTCTGTTTCACCTTTAATTGTTTTATGAATAGTAAATTTAAAAATACCGCCAATTCGTCGGTAGAATTCATCCTGACCTGATAAAAAATTTCCTAACGAGTATGCGACTAGTGTTTTGTTTCCGTTTGAACCCTCTACCCAATCAATCGGCTGTAGCACATGTGGATGGTGGCCAAGAACAACATCTACGCCACTATCTGCAGCAAATTGGACGAGTTCTTTTTGTCTATCACTCGGTAACCGCTCATATTGATTACCAAAATGCATACTCAACACCACAGCATCTGCTTGTTTCTTTGCCTCCTGGATCCTGCTCGCCATTAGTTCTTTATCAATTAAATTAACTAAATAATCCTTACCTTCTGGCACCGGAAGCCCATTTGTGCCATATGTGTAAGCTAAAAATGCAACAGAGATACCTTCATCCGTTTCATATACCCGGAGTTTATCACTATCTGCTTCACTTTTATAGGCGCCAGTATACATCATATCAATGTTTTCCCAATGTTCGATAGCACTTTGAATTGCTTCTTCCCCGCCATCCAACGTATGATTATTTGCTAACGAAACGACATCCACACCCAAATTCTTCAGTGCATCACCTACTGCATAAGGGCTGTTAAATCTCGGGTAAGTAGATAAACCTAATTGCTTACCACCGATCATCGTCTCCTGGTTGGCGAATGTAATAGTTGTGTCATTTAAGAATGGTTTAACTCGCTCAAGCATTGGCATAAAATCGTAACCATTGGCCGTTTGGGCATCCTTATATACAGAACTATGTATTAACATATCGCCAATTGCAGAAAGAGTAATTTCCTGATGGACTACCTCTGGTTCTTTCGGTTCTTTTGGTTCTGCTGGTTCCTTGGGTTCTGTGGTTTCTTCATTTTCTAGTTCAGCGGTTTTCTCAGGTTCCTTGTCTGAGCAAGCTGTAATTATAACAGCTAATAATAATGCCAACAGAACCCAAACTAATTTACCCCATTTCATAGACTCTTACTCCTTAGCACTTTTACCCTAATATAACATATTTCCTATATTAAACGAATCTCTTCCCATATTTACACGTACCTGTAGCAACTTCCTCATAAGATACAAACATTAAAGTCGTTCAATGATCGTCGCATTCGCCATCCCCATACCTTCACAAATCGCCAGTAAACCATACTTTCCTTCCGTACGTTCCAGTTCATTAACCAGTGAAACAAGCAGCTTTGTCCCTGTAGCTCCCAGCGGATGACCAAGTGCAATTGCGCCGCCATTCACATTCAGTTTATCTGGATCTCCCTTAATATCATTCAGCCAAGCTAACGGTACAGGAGCAAATGCTTCATTAACTTCATAACGATCAATTTGTTCAATTGTAAGGTTAGCCTTTTTCAGTGCCCTTCTAGTTGCTTCAATTGGTCCTGTCAGCATAAGAGTAGGATCTGAACCAACAACAGTTCGAGCTACTATTCTTGCCTTTGGTTTTAAACCAAGTTCCTCTGCCTTTTCGCTGGACATTAATAGTACGGCACTTGCCCCATCACTCATTTGACTTGCATTCCCAGCTGTTATTTTACCGTCCTCTTTAAAGACTGTCTCAAGCTCAGCTAATGCCTCTAAAGTTGTATTAGCTCTTGGTCCCTCATCGGTTTTTACTAGTTCCGGCTGTCCACTCTCATTTTCTGTTTCAACCGGTACAATTTCCTGATCAAAATTACCCTTTTCAATCACTGCTAATGCACGCTTGTGACTTTGCAAAGAGTATTGATCTAATTGTTCTCTCGTAAACTTCCACTTATCAGCAATTTTTTCTGCCGAAATTCCTTGATTAACAATTTCATATTGTGCTGTTAATTTTTCACTTGGCTTTGTACCCTGCATATTGGAAAACATTGGTGCGCGCGTCATGCTTTCAACGCCACCCGCAATCATAATATCCATGTCTCCAGATGCAATAGCCTGCGCACCAAAGTGTACGGCTTGCTGACTTGAACCACACTGCCGATCTATTGTTACGCCAGGTACATGCGATGGAAAACCAGCAATTAAAGCTGCAGTCCTTGCAATATTTCCACCTTGCTCATTGACTTGTGTTACGCAACCTAAGATAACATCCTCAACGTCAGCCTTATTAATATTCGAGCGTTGAACCAATTCTTCCAATACAACTGCGGCCAATTCATCTGATCGATAATTGGCATACATACCTTTTCTTCTGCCTATTGCTGTACGGCAACCTTCCACAATAACAACATCTCGCATAACGATACCCCTCTTACTTAAATAGTTACTTCCATTATATCTGATTTTTTTGAAAATAAAAGGTAGTTTCTACTAATACAATCGAACATCACACCGAAAAGGTGGCAGAACAAAATTTATTTTTAAAAGTTGCCACTTTTTATCATTGGGAAACGATTATTTAAGTGAAGAATATAATTCTATGTTTAAATCTATATAAGACGGGAACATAAATAATAGACTGATAATCTATTTTTAGAAAGGAAGTCTATTATGAGAAAATCTCAATATCAGCCAACTAAAAACAAGCAGTTGCCCGATGCTCAGGAAGTCCATTATTCGAAAGAATTTAAAAAAGCAGACATCGCTGCTGGATATCGGCGTTCCCGGGTTAAAGAGGCAAAAGGAGAAAATCCTGAATTAATTAAATAACCACACTATCCCAGGTACTCTGTACGCAATATCTCGTATGGAGTACCTTTTTTATTTATAAAACTTTTTGCCCTAAAATTTGTATCTTTAATGAAACATTTTAAAGGTTAATTCCGTACTTACGTATAGCATTAGGAAATAGGAGGATTTATACATGTCAGAAGCAGCCATGGAATTAATTAATGTTAAGAAATCGCTAGGCAATAAAGAAATTATTAAAGGACTTTCCTTTTCCATAAATAAAGGAGAAGTGTTTGGATTCATCGGTCCTAATGGTGCCGGTAAAACAACCACAATTCGAATGATGGTTGGTCTAATGCAAATTACGGAAGGTGATGTCCGTATACTGGGTAATAGCATCAAGACGGATTATAAGGAAGCCGTACGTGAAGTTGGTGCGATTGTCGAAAATCCTGAAATGTACCCATTCATGAGCGGATGGCAGAATCTGATGCATTTTTCCCGCATGATTCCAGGGGTTACAAAGGAACGCATTCATGAAGTTATTAAACTGGTTGGCTTAGAAAAACCAATTAATGAAAAGGTAAAAAAATACTCACTGGGGATGCGGCAGCGATTGGGCATAGCTCAAGCCCTCTTACATAAACCGTCAGTCCTCATTCTGGACGAGCCTACCAATGGATTGGATCCTGCAGGTATTCGCGAAATTCGTAAATATATAAGAGCATTAGCTAGTGAAGAAGATGTTGCTGTGATTATTTCAAGTCACTTATTATCGGAAATCGAGCTAATGTGTGATCGCATAGGACTTATCAAAAATGGTGAACTTGTAGCGACACAGGATGTTAACGCAGCAACTGACCAGGATAGTGCCACACAAGTCCAAATGGAAGTAACACCTGTGGAGGATGCAATTCAACTCTTAAAATCCAAACATGATATCGGTGCAACGGCAGAAAACGGCACTATAACTTTACAGAGTGAGCGTGATACGATACCAGCAATTATTGAAACACTGGTAAATAATGACGTACTCATATACCAGGTAGCTTTAACGAAAACAACATTAGAGGATAAATTCTTTGATTTGATTGGAGAGAATACAATTGAGTAATTTTTTTCAGCTTTTAATTAATGAACAGCTTAAGTTATACATACGCAAGTCAACGTGGGTAATGTACATACTCGTATCTGTCATTATACTTGGATTAGCTTTTCTTGTTAATTTCACACAAAGTATCGACGCTCCGGGGTCAAATGAGAAGTATCAGGATAATAACTGGAAGCAAACACTACAGCAGGAAAATGAAGACTTGAAGAAAGAAATGGAAAAAGAAGAGATGATGCAAGGATTCAATACACGTCAAATTGAAAAGAATAATTACTATCTTGAAAACGACATCCAGCCCAGTAGCTATGATGCATGGCAATTTGTGATGGAAAATGAATTTTTACTATACCTAGTAAGTCTTTTTACCATAATAGTTGCAGCAGGAATAATCGCTAATGAATTCAAATGGGGAACCATTAAACTGTTGCTAATAAGACCGATTACACGAACAAAGATTTTATTATCAAAATATGTTTCCGTACTGTTATTTGCCTTATTTACACTTTTGTATGTTTTAGTATTCTCTTGGGTGGTTGGCATTCTATTTTTTGGAATAAACGGAATGGATCCGCATATTGTGATTAACCAAAGTGAAGGCTATGCTTACGTATCTGTTATTCAGCAAATTCTTGAAGGGTATGGATTCCAGCTCGTAATGCTTGTAATGATGGCAACATTCGCATTCATGATTTCGGCGATTTTCCGTCAAAGTTCACTCGCAATCGGAATAGCTATATTTCTCATGCTTGCTGGTAATGCGATTGTCGGCTTTTTTGCAGACTATAGTTGGGCTAAATTTATCCTGTTCGCGAATACGGACTTGAGTCAATATGCTAATGGTGCAACGGCACTTGAAGGGATGAGTCTAGGATTCTCCATAACCGTATTGGTAGTATATTATGTGATCTTCCTCGTATTATCATGGGTATTTTTTACAAAAAGGGATGTAGCTGGACAGTAGAATTCTTCAAAAGTTGCCTGAATTTATGTTATAAATAGTATGAAAGGCATATTATTAACTAGCGATTAAAAATTTTCATATAGTAAATTATCAGGTATCTTACTAATTGGGGTGTTATTAGTGAAGCGTTATTTATCAACCTTTTTTCTCATCCTGAGTGCTATCATACTATTTGTAGGTTTGCGAATAAACTTGCAGTGGAGTGGAATCGCTGCCTGGGGATTATCGTTCATCAGTTTGATATTTGCAGCATACTACACAAAGTATATTCCTAATGATGAAAAAGACGAAAAACGATCATAAGAAGCCGGAATGCAAATGCATAATTGCATTCCGGCTTCTTATTTTTACTGCGCTATCCAAAATTTTGTCGCCTTTCCCAAGCAATGGGTCTTAGTTGATATACACTGTGACATAAACTAAAGCCGTTGTATTCAGTGAGGCTCTCTGACCCGCATGAAGCGGCTTTTGCTTTCGAGGAATCTGAAGCGTTGCCCTAGGTGCGCGTAGTGTATTATCACAGCGGTGTCATAGTACTAAAAACAACCTTATTTTAATCAATTAATTCATGTTTTTCTTTTAATGATTGAGGAGCAGACTTAACCATTCGCTCTAGAAGGAATATTGCAATTGTTACATCATCAACAATCCCAAATATAAATAAAAAATCCGGAATAATATCAAATGGAATAGCAATATAACCAAAGATTAATAGAGCATAGATCAATTTAGTAACGGATTTAATTTCCTTCGATATAAAGAAATCCTTTAAAAATGGAATAGATTTATGAAACTTAAATAAGAAACGAATTCGCTTCAAGAATATTTTCATTTAATGCACCTGCTTTCTCCGCATAGTTACAGGACAATTAGACAAGCTATAAAAGTAGCTTATCATAAAAAGGAGGAATCTGTGTGTTTCATCATATTAAAGAATTGCAATATAACGCAAGACCTTCAAAGCCAGATCCCGTATATGCCAAGAAGCTGCAAGAAGTATTAGGTGGTCAATACGGGGAAATTACAGTAATGATGCAATACCTATTCCAAGGCTGGAATTGCCGAGGGGACCAAAAATATCGTGACATGCTGCTGGATATTGGTACCGAAGAAATTGCTCACGTGGAAATGTTAACAACAATGATTGCGCAATTACTTGACGGTGCTCCAGCGAAGGATCAAGATGAAGCAGCAAAAGATCCAGTTGTAGAAGCAGCACTAGGAGGAATGAATCCTCAGCATATTATTGTTTCTGGATTAGGCGCTACGCCAACTGACAGTGCCGGTTATCCTTGGAATTCCCGCTATACAATTTCAAGCGGTAATTTATTGGCTGATTTTCGAGCCAATTTAAATGCTGAATCACAAGGAAGATTACAGGTTGTACGTCTATATGAGTCAACAACAGACCCAGGTGTCAGAGACATGCTTTCATTCCTGATTGCACGAGACACCATGCACCAAAATCAGTGGATGGCGGCCATTGAAGAACTGGAACAAAATCAAAAGGCAATTGTTCCTAGCACATTTCCACAGGAAAACGAAAAACAACAAGTTTCCTATTCATTCATGAATTTTTCCAAGGGAGAAGAGAGTGCACAGGGGAGATGGGCAAACGGACCTTCCTATGATGGACAGGGCACCTTTGAATATGTAGCGAACCCTGAGGCTATGGGTCAAGTGCCATTTCTTAAACCATCACCAGCATACATTCACGGTACACCTCCAACAGGGAACCTTCCACCAAATACCAATAGTTCAACATTTGAAAAAAGCTAACTCCTGAGGAAAGGAGTTAGCTTTATTATTTTATACGTCTGGCAAAATCAACAAATCGGAATTTATCCGGACGGTGTCGTGATTCGGTATATTGAAATAAACTGGTATCCTCCAGATATACCATACTTTTAATTACCACAACATTAGAATAACCTTTAAGATCCAGTAGAGCTCGGTCTTCTAAAGAAGGCTCTTCTACAACAATTTCCTTTCTGGCAAAGCTTATTTTCAATTCAAGCTGATTCTCCAAGTAATCATAAATTGAATCCTCACATATTTCCCTTGTTAATTCAGAAACATAATCCTTATTAAAATAATCTTTATCTAAAATTACCTTTTCACCTGAAATCTCTCTTGCTCTAACTACCTTCCATACAGAATCACGAAGATTTATATTAAGCTTTGATTGTAATTCCTGGTCAGCTTCGATGATTGAAAGTTCATTAACATTCGTATTGGCTGGCAATTGCAAATTTGTTACCAGTTCTTTAAAACTAACAATCCCTGAGACTGGAAAGTCAAACTTATTTGTATCAATTACCACAGATCCTTTACCACGAATCTTTTGAATATACCCATCTTGAGCCAATTGGTTCAGTGCCTTTCGGATTGTTTCCCGAGAGGTGGAGTATATCTCTGTAAGTTCGTTTTCAGATGGTAGCTTTGTTGATTCTGGCCATTGATTTGACTGGATTTTTTTCACGAGTTCATGATATATCGTTAAATACTTTTGCATTGATCTACCCCATTATTTCAAATAATACACAACTGACTCATATGGTCTTAATATAAATTGATCAAACGTTTGATCAGTGTCCGGATAATTCGAGAGTAACATATTTATATCCGTATATTCTTCTAAGTCTATATGTGCAATTACTTCTTTTTCATAAAAATTGCTAACAACCAGCAATGTTTCATTGTTCCAATTGCGTTTATACGCAAATACACGATCATCATCTTTAAGTAATAACTGGTAGTCACCATATGTTATGATATCATATTTTTTACGTAAATCTACCAACTGCTGATAGTGTGAAAAGATTGAACTGGGATTACTTAAAGCCTTTTCCGCATTTACTTCTTTATAGTTGTCTGCAACTGGAATCCACGGGGTAGTGGAAGAGAAACCAGCATGATCGCCTGCAGACCATTGCATTGGTGTTCTGGCGTTATCACGTGACTTTTGCTGAAGAATAGCCAACACTTCATCCTCAGTTTTCCCCGAACGAAGTAATGATTCATAAGCGTTTAGTGATTCCACATCACGATAGTCACCAATTTGTGTAAAGTTAGGATTAGTCATCCCGATTTCTTCACCCTGATAAATATAGGGAGTTCCTTTCATCATATGCAAAGTTGTTGCAAGCATTTTGGCTGATTCGTTGTGGTATTTTCCGTCATTACCGAAGCGCGAAACAACGCGTGGCTGGTCATGGTTGCACCAGAACAATGCATTCCAGCCACCACCTTCATGCATACCGACTTGCCATTTTGATAAAATTTCCTTTAATTCTTGGAAATCAAATGGTGCTTTTGTCCATTTTTCACCACCAGGATAATCGACCTTTAAATGATGAAATTGGAATGTCATATCAAGTTCATGCCGTTCAGGGCGTGTATAGAGCACACAGTTGTCCAGTGTTGTAGAGGACATTTCGCCCACAGTCATCATGCTATGTGGTGAAAAAACAGCCTGATTCATCTCGTGTAAGTATTCATGAATCCGAGGTCCATCTGTATAGAATCTTCTCCCATCTCCTGAATTATCGTTTGGAAAATGCTGATCCTTCGAAATTAGATTAATAACATCCAGGCGAAATCCATCAATTCCTTTTCTAGCCCAGAATCGCATCATTTCATATAACTCTTCTCTGAGTTGGTCATTTTCCCAGTTTAGGTCTGCTTGTGTTTTATCAAATAAATGCAAGTAATATTGGTTTGTATTTTCATCGAATTCCCATGCTGAACCACCGAATTTTGATTGCCAATTATTTGGTACATCACCATCTTCGGCATCCTTCCAAATGTAAAAATCACGAAACTCATTTTCTTTGGATTCCGATGCCTTTTCAAACCATTCGTGTTCAGTTGAGGTATGATTGATAACGAGATCCATAATAAGCTTCATATCCCGCTTATGTGTTTCAGTCAGTAATTCTTCAAAGTCTTCCATCGTACCATACGTTGGTTCAATGGAATAATAATCACTAATATCATATCCATTATCTTTTTGCGGTGATTGATAAACAGGTGTCAACCAAATAACGTCGACACCTATTTTTTTAATATAATCAAGCTTCTTGATAATCCCTTGAATATCACCTACACCATTGCCTGTTGTATCATGGAAACTCTTAGGATATATCTGATAAACAACAGCTTTTTGCCACCATGCTTCATTCATTGCTAACACCTCGTAATTCTAGTTGTATTAATGTGTATTAAGCTTTCTCTTTGCAATGAGATACGTAATAAGAAATGGCACAACGATAACAATCGCCATTCCGATAAAGAATGAAAGCATTCCATTCGCAATAGATAGGAATCCTGGAACTCCGCCTATACCGACAGACTCTGCAGTTACATGCTGCATTGTGATAAAGGCACCGGCTATTGAAGACCCGAATACCGCAGCAATAAACGGATATTTAAAACGCAAATTCACACCAAACATCGCCGGTTCAGTAATTCCTAGCCACGCAGAAAGACCAGATGTCCCAGCAAGACCTTTCAATTTTTCTTCTCTTGCAACAAGCATCATTGCAAATGCTGCTGCTCCCTGAGCTATATTAGAAAGCGCTAGAATTGGCCATAAAAATGTTGACCCCGTACTTCCTATTAACTGTAAATCAACTGCAAGGAAAGTATGGTGCATACCTGTAATAACCATTGGTGCATAAATTGCTCCATAAACAAGTCCACCAATCAATGCAAACTGATCAAATAATGCTACAAGTCCATCAGTGATTCCGTTTCCGATAGCAAACGTAATTGGCCCTATAATAATAAATGTCAGGAATCCAGTAACCAGTAGTGCAACAGGTGCTACCACAAGTAATTGTAATGAGTCAATAACACGTTTTTTCATAAAGATTTCAATTTTCGCAAGAACCCAAGATGCAAACAGCACAGGAAGGACCTGGCCTTGGTAACCGATTTTATCCACTTCAAACCCAAACAGGTTCCACTTTGGAATTTCGCCTGCTTCCAATGCATCACCGTAGGACCATGCATTGAGGAGTGCTGGGTGAACCATTATCAGTCCGAGAACAACACCAAGCAATTCATTACCTCCAAACCGCTTCACAGCGGACCAGCCAATTAATGCCGGTAAAAAGGTAAATGCCGTATTAGCTATAATATTAATCATATCCGCCAATCCGGCCCATTGCGGATACATTTCCACAATCGGCTGATCACCGAAGACCGGATTTACCAGTATGTTGTTGATACCCATAAGTAAACCGGCAGTTACGATTGCAGGTAGAATAGGAATGAAAACATCAGCCAATACCTTGATAGCCCGCTGTAATGGGTTTTGTTTTTGCGCGGTAGCTGCTTTAACATCTTCCTTTGAGGCTTCACCAATATTTGTTTGATTAACCATTGCAGCATATACCTTGTCAACAGTGCCTTGACCGATTACTACTTGAAACTGACCGTTAGCAGAAAAAGATCCTTTTACGATATCCATGTTTTCAAGAGCATCTTTATTAACTTGATCTTCATCCGATAATGCAAAACGTAGACGTGTCACACAATGGGTAGCAACATTGATATTTTCCTCGCCACCTAGTGCTTCAACAATTTCACTCGCTTCTTGGCTATATTTAACCGTTCCTTTTGCTGTAGCTTTCTCTTCCGTTTCATTCTTTGTCTTCACATTAAATAGTGTTGATTGTCCACCGACAACTGTTGAATCAGTTGTTTTTTCGATAGATTCCAGTTCATTTCCATTTGTAATAATTATCGGCGTAATTACATCGGTTGCTTTTTCTCGGATAAACTCTACGTCAAAGGTAATTAGAGGATCGCCGATTTTGACTTGACCCCCTTGTTTCACATGTGCTTCAAATCCCTCACCGTCTAAAGACACCGTATCAAGACCGATATGAATTAATACCTCTACACCAGAGTTTCCTCGAATCCCTACAGCATGCTTTGTAGGAAAAATCTGAACAACTTCCCCATCCAATGGTGCTACAACTTTACCATCACTAGGGTCAATTGCCAGTCCATCACCCATCATCTTCTCAGAAAAAGTTGGATCGGGAACATCTTCTAGCTTTCTTATCTGACCACTAAGTGGTGCATAAATCACTTCTTGTTTATTTACCACAGGAATACCTCCCTAATTTTAGAAAATCCCACTGAACATGTATATACAAGTTAACTTATTCTAGTTTAACTTGTATATACATGTTTTGCAAGGGCTTTCATTAATAAAGAAGATATTTTCTTCTGAAATTTGATGGACTTACCGAATATCTATATAAAAACTACCTTGCATAGTATGTGCAAGGTAGTTTATTCTAGTCTAAATCGTTATATGGTAAAAATAGCAACCTGTCATCATTTGCTGCCGGATCTCCACGACCATCCGTATTATTTGTCAGGAAATAGATTCCTTCGTTAGTGGCGAAAGCATCACGAACTCGCCCTACATTCGAAACGATTAGTTCCTGGGTCTTGTTTGCTGGATCAAACCGGCGTAGCCCCTCACCTCTTAATGAAGCAAAGTAGAAGAAACCATTATGATACGTCATTCCAGAAGGTGCCCAGGTATTTTCACCAGAATGAATAATCGGACTCTCCATATTAGCAGCTGTTTCATCACCCTGAATCTCCGGCCAGCCATAATTACGCCCTTTAATAATTCGGTTAATTTCATCATGTGCACTTGAGCCATGTTCCGTTGCAAACATTTCATTTGCTTCATTCCACGCCATTCCCTGAGGATTACGATGTCCATACGTAAATACATAGGAATCTTCAAATGGATTATCAGCAGGAATAGACCCGTCAAGGTTCATCCGTAAAATTTTTCCGGCTAAACTGTCTACGTCTTGTGCTAACTTGGGTTGTGTTGCATCACCGGTTGTAATATACAGTTTATTATCCGGGCCAATTTCAATTCGGCCACCTTGATGGAACTGTCCTCCTGGAATTTCATCTATTAATACAGCAGTTTCTGTCCATTGCTCTTTTGACTCTTCTATTGTGACTACTCTTTGATAATACTGATTATTTTCCTGATAGGAATAATAGGCAAAAGCTTGATTTGTTTCATTAAAATTACCAGGAATTGCGATACCTAATAACCCTGCCTCAGGTTGACTGGATAGATCCTTTGAGAATTGCACCTGCTTACGTGCCTGTTCACCGTTACTGACCGTAACAATCGAGCCGGTTCGTTCACTTACATAAAATATGTCATTCAGTTTGGCAATTTCCCATGGTTCTTGGAGATTTTCAGCAATAACTTGCAAACTGCTGTCTGGATTTGGTATATCAACACTTGCCTTATGTGATTCTTGCTGTCTTTCTTCTTCTTGAGAACATGCACTGAGCAAAAACACAATAGTAAAAATCAAAGCTAAATAACGGATTAGGAGTCACCTCACAAATGATTATTTGGTACAGTTTACCTTTTAAGTTGGCCTATTTCAATATTAACGTATTGATACAGATTCCCATCTGTTTCTTCGCGCTCCTCTGCACTATATAAATATTACTATAATCCCTTCATTAAATAAAAAACGGCAGAAGCACTATGAGGTGTTTCTGCCGTAAAAATCCATTATTAAATTTTTGCTTTTTTTGATGCTTTTTGACGTTCGCTGTTGTTCAATATTTTTTTACGAAGACGGATTGATTCTGGTGTTACCTCACAATACTCATCATCATTCAAATATTCAATTGCTTCTTCTAACGACATCTCTCTGGTCTTTCTGATCGTAGATGTCTGATCTTTGGTTGCTGAACGAACGTTCGTCAAATGCTTTTCTTTTGTAATATTAACAGTTAAATCATTTTCACGGTTATGCTCGCCAACAATCATTCCGGCATAGATTTCTGTACCAGGTTCTACAAAAATAACCCCGCGATCCTCAAGCTGCATGATGCCATAGGTCGATGCTTTACCTTGTTCCATTCCAACAAGTACACCTTCACGACGGCCGCCAACCTGCCCTTTAGCAAAAGGTTCATAAGCGTCAAATGTGTGATTTATGATACCATACCCGCGTGTTTGTGACATAAATTCGGTTGAATAACCGATTAAGCCACGTGATGGCACTTTAAATTCCAATCTTACTTGGCCATTACCTTGGTTAACCATATCAAGCATTTCACCTTTACGTGCACCAAGCGATTCCATGACAGATCCTGTATAGTCTTCAGGTACGTCTACTTGGACGCGTTCAAATGGCTCACACTTAACTCCATCAATCTCTTTAATGATTACTTGTGGCTTAGAAAGCTGTAATTCAAAGCCTTCACGACGCATGTTTTCAATTAGAATTGAAAGGTGCAGTTCACCACGGCCTGAAACGGTCCATGCATCCGGTGAATCGGTTGGTTCAACACGTAAGCTGACATCCGTTTCCAACTGCTTCATCAGGCGTTCTTCAATTCTTCGAGACGTAATATATTTACCTTCACGACCAGCAAATGGGCTATTATTAACTACAAATGTCATTTGCAGTGTTGGCTCATCAATACGCAACCATGGTAATGCCTCTGGATGATCATGTGCACAAATTGTTTCACCAACATTTATATCATCTAAACCAGCTATTGCGACGATATCGCCACCTTTGGCCTCTTGAATTTCAACTCGCTTTAAGCCTGTGAAGCCAAAAAGTTTACTGATACGAAAGTTCTTTTGCGTGCCGTCTTTTTTCATTACAACAACTTGCTGTCCGACACTTATTTTACCTCGAACCACACGCCCTACACCGATTCTTCCGACATAGTCATTATAATCGAGTAGTGTAATCTGAAACTGTAACGGCTCTTCTTGGGTATCAGCTGGTGCAGGAATATGCCCCATAATCATTTTGAAAACTGGATCCATTGTTTCCTGTTGGTCATCAGGCTCTTCCCCTGACGTTCCATTTATTGCTGAAGCATAAACAACTGGGAATTCCAACTGGTTATCATCTGCTCCTAATTCAATAAATAAATCCAATACCTCATCAACAACCTCTTGTGGCCTTGCATTTGGTCGGTCTATTTTATTTAAAACGACAATAGGCGTCAATTTTTGTTCTAATGCTTTTTTTAATACAAACCGCGTTTGCGGCATTGTACCTTCATAGGCATCAACAACTAATATAACACCATCTACCATTTTCATAATACGTTCTACTTCCCCACCAAAATCTGCGTGGCCAGGCGTATCTAAAATGTTAATAGCTGTGTCATTATATTTAATCGCTGTGTTCTTTGCCAATATGGTGATTCCACGTTCTCGTTCAATATCGTTAGAGTCCATGGCACGTTCATTCACTTGTTCATTCTCACGGAATGTTCCTGAGTATCTCAGCATCTGATCAACAAGTGTTGTTTTGCCATGGTCAACATGGGCGATAATTGCGATATTACGAATATCTTCTCTTAATTGCATAAAAAGTACGCTCCTCTATTATTACGGGGTGAATCAAACTATCCAATTATAACATAGAAATCTAATTAGTAAAAGCCAAAGTAAATTTTGCTCCTCCGAGTTTGGATTCGTGTACCATGATTTTCCCGCCTGATTGTTCAATAATAGCTCGTGCAATTGCTAGTCCCAAACCAGTTTCCCCATTTTTACCTTTAACAAACCGATGAAAAATATGTGGTATTAAATCCTTGGGAATGCCTTCACCGTCATCTTCAATAATTATTAAATCCTTATCAAGCGTTATATCGACACGGGTCTTTGCATGTCGAATCGCATTAAAAGTAACGTTTAATAATGCTCGGAGAACCTTTTCCTGATCAACAAAAAGTGAACTGTCGTAGTTGACCTCCTGATTAATCGTGATACGTCTTTCATTAACCATCGGTAACGTTCTATCCATTACTTGATCAATTAACTCGGACGTACTTACCGTTTCTGGCTGATAGGCAGCTTGTTCACTATCGAGTTTCGCTAACAAAATCATTTCATTTATTATCATTTTGAGCCTTTTAACTTCCGTGACCATCATTTCTAGTCCTTTTTCCTGTTCCTGCTCATCAAAAACCTTATCACGAATCCCCTCTGCATACCCTTGTACGGTCATCAGTGGTGTCTTTAATTCATGACTTGCATTTTGGAAAAAGGCCTGCTGCGAATTAACGTACCGTTGCAGTTCAGATGCCATTTCATAAACACTTTGCTCCACTTCCTTAATTTCACCGGTTGCCTTAATTGATTCAAGTTCATCAAATTTACGCTTCTCAATTTTTTTCAGCTGCCCCTTCAACCTGCTTAGAGGTGTCACCAGCTTGTTCGTTAGGAAATAACTAAGGAACACTGCTGCAATTGCTCCGATTACAAAAACAATAACCAGCCGTTGGAAAAAATCCTGTTGTACTGCCTGCAAATCATTTATTGGTGTCAAAAGTATTAATTCCAATCCTGTGCTTCCCGGTTTAAACAAAATACGTTGTGTTACGAATTTGTTATTTCCAATTTCCCAAAGTTCCTTTTGATCGTTTGCAAAATTATTATTTGCTGAAAATCCATTTACATACCTCGGAGGCATTGTTGAATCCAATACACGATTCTGATTACGATCATATAGAAAAAGATCCAAATCCTGCTCATCCAAAAAGTCACTGAATCCCTGCAAACTGTTTCCTCTGCCATTTTCATTCAGTACCTGAACCAGCAATTCACCATTTTGTTTTAATTCAGCCTGTTCATCCTCAATAAGCATGTCCATAAGTAAAGAATAGATGACAAGTCCTGTGACGGTAAGCATTACAAGGAGTAACGTTGTAAAAGCCAGATTTAGCTGTGATTGAAGTTTCATGTCTGTTCCTCTTCACTGCGCAGACGATATCCATATCCCCATACCGTTTCTAATGGAATATCACTCAGTTTTTTACGTATCCGTTTAACCAGATCATCAACAGCTCGATCACTGCCAAAATAATCTTCTCCCCAAATCTTTATTAACAGCTCTTCACGTGAAAAAGCTCGATTGACATTTTCGGCAAACAATAAGAGCATATCGAATTCCTTCGTAGTCACATCCTGTTCCTCGCCATTCCAAAAAATCCTGCGATCACTCTGATGAATTAACATGTTGTCAACCTTGACCCTGTCATGTCCGACTTCACTTACCTCCGCTTGTGGCTGGGTGCGTTTAAAAACCCTTTTCACACGTGCAAGCAACTCTCGTGGACTAAATGGCTTTGTTAAGTAATCGTCCCCACCGAGCTCCAGTCCAAGGATTTTATCAATTTCATCGTCTTTTGCCGAGATGATGATGATTGGTACATTACTTTCATTCCTAATTTTTTTACAAAATTCATATCCATCCATGCCAGGGAGCATGATATCCAGTATCCACATGTCTGGAGGTTGTGTTTCCCATAGTTCCCAGGCTTTTTCAGCTGATTCCATAACCGTTACATGGAAGCCTTCCTTTTTTAAATAAGCAGAAACGATGTTTTGAATATTCGTATCATCTTCTACTACACCTATATGATCATTCATGTAATCGCCCCCTTAACGTCATATTATTCGTATTTCTATTTTTACATAAGTTAGTATTTGTTTACACTAATAAGCAAATTACACACTTTTTCCATATTTATACCAAAGTCCTACCAAACATGAAACCTACAATAAGAATTGTACTATTAAAGAAAAGGGTGATGTACTTATGGATCATAATGATTATGAAAATAACCAGGAAATGGAAGAAAACACTTTAGATAAACAGGAGCAGCCAACGGATACAAGTGCTGGTATTGCAGAAACAGCAAAACAAAATGCTAAATCAAAACAGGAAAAACCTAAACAAAAAACAGGTGCTAAAACACTTATGAGTGGAATAATTGGAGGAGTAATATCTGCAGTAATTGTTGCTTTATTATTCACAACAAACGTTATTCCATTAAATCAGCAGGGCAGTAGTGATGCTGCTTCTTCAGAGAGTAATGAGCAATCGGCCCCTGAAATAGCAGAAACGGTGGCATCAGAAGGATCAAATATTGCCTCCAATATGGATGAGGCTTCTAAGGCCGTAGTAGGGGTTATTAATAAACAACAGCAAAGTGTATGGACACAAAGCAAACAAGCAGGGTCTGGCTCTGGCATAATCTATAAAGAAAAAGACGGAAAAGCATATGTCGTAACAAATCAGCATGTTGTTGAAGGAGCTGAAGAAGTAGAAGTTGTTTTAAGCAGTGATACTCGTATTCCAGCAAAAGTTTTAGGAACAGATTCATTTACAGACTTAGCTGTACTTCAAATTGATGGTAAAAAAGTAAACACAATCGCTGACCTTGGTTCCTCTAAAAATTTAAAAGTGGGTGACACCGTAATTGCGATTGGAAATCCACTAGGCATGAACTTTGCTAATTCAGTTACAAAAGGAATAATTAGTGGCCTTGACCGGTCAGTAAGTATTGATACAAATGGTGATGGACAGCCAGACTGGATTACAGAAGTCATCCAGACCGATGCGGCAATTAACCCAGGTAATAGTGGTGGAGCCTTAATTAATTCCAAAGGTAAAGTAATTGGCATTAACTCTATGAAAATAGCAAAGACATCAGTAGAAGGTATTGGTTTTGCCATACCAATTGATGAAGCACAGCCAATTATGAAACAACTTGAAAAAGACGGAGAAGTAGCACGTCCATTCATTGGAATCAGTACTGCTTCGCTTGGCCAAGTGCCACCACAGTATCGTGATCAAATCCAACTTCCAGAAGATGTTGAGGGCGGTATGGTAGTTGCCAAGGTACAACAAGGATCACCAGCAAGCAAGGCAGAATTGCAGCAATTTGATGTGATTACAAAAATTAACGACAATAAAATCTCATCTATCTTGGACCTTCGAAAATATTTGTATAATGAAACAAAAATTGGCGAGTCCGTTAAGCTAGAAATTTACCGGGATGGTGAACCTCAGACAGTAGAATTAGAGTTAGTTAAACGCGAACAATAAACCATTTTTTCAAAACTTGCAGTGATTTCCACTGCAAGTTTTTTAGGCTCTTTTCGTATGTTTTGTACCTTTTAAACTAATAGTCTGTATCGCAGCTTATATCTTTTTCTGGTAAATGCAATAACCTTTTAGAGAATAGCCTTGTTTTTTAAAGAATATATTACCTTTTTATGTTAAATTTATTATATAATGTGGAACAGAAGTGTAAGATGCACTATTATCCATTAACTATTTATAAAGGAAGTGATTCTATGAAATGCCCTTCATGCGGCGAACAAACAGCAGAAGGAAAGTTTTGTACTAATTGTGGTGCAGAGTTGAGACAAGAGGAACAGTATGAGTCTGTAGCTGAACCAACCAACACAGCAGCCTCAACAGATCAAAATCCGAACGAAACTGTTGAGAAACTGAAGACCACCGGATCCAACTTCGGGCATTTTTTTGTAACATTAGTTAAAAACCCAAGTGAAGCAAAAAAAGCTAATGGGTCTGATATGAGTTCAGGAATAATTACATTTGCATTATTTTCATTATTAATTGCCTTAAGCTATCATTTAATACTTAGCACGACTCAAATGGGATTCTTTATGCAGATTACATTCCTGGATAGCTTTATACTGCCATTTATAATTTTTACTATTTTGTACTTACTCATCGCTGGATTAACATTCGCTGGTGCTAAGCTTTCCGTTCAAGCGGTTACGTTTCCGGATGTTATTGCAAAATACGGTGCCTATTTAGTGCCATTTTTACTTTTATTTACTAGTGGAATCTTGTTCTGGCTAATTGGCCTTTCAGCATTGGCCGGGCTGCTTTTATTCATAAGCTTCCTTGGTTCACTGCTTATGGCACCTACATTTATACTAATGGAACAGGTACCTATTGGGTTTGATCGAATTTATGTATTGATTGGTTTATACATCATTATCCTGTTGGTATTTGGACTTTTCATTCAATCCTTCATGGATTCAATGCTCGGAAGCTTTATGGATACGATGTTTAACAGTGGTTTTTAAAACTTTAAAGACTTGATAAAAGTGACAGGGATATAATACGTAGTTGATATAAACTGCGTCATAATACCGAAAAATAACTTGAGTGCTGTAATACCGCTCCGGAAATACACTTCGCTTTCCGTGGGCAACGCTTCAGCTTCCTCGGAAGCAAAAAACGCTTCCTGCGGGATCTTCAGCTGTTGCTGTTCCCACTGGAGTCTCCGTGTATTTCCTCCGCTGGATTTTGTTATCTATTTCTTGATAATAGTATCACTTCAAACACATAAACAAGCAGCTGGAATATGCGTGCGAGTCTCCTGTGGGACAGCGATCCTAAGAGCCCCCACAGTGAGCGTTCTTTGCGAGCGAGGCAGACTAAGTACGCCACGTCCTGTGGCAACGTCTGCACTAGCACGTCCTATGCGTCGGAGGCTCGTGGTGAGCCCTAGGTGCGCGAGTATATTCCAGCTGCGTCGTTAGGATGCCTCACGAAATGCTTCCAATAGGACTCCCTTAGTTACTTCGCAGTTTACACCAAATATGCAATAAAAATAAATCCGAACTGATTCGAATTCTATTTCAAGAATTTTGAATCATAGTTCGGATTTTACTTTGACTATAATTTCTTCCGACTTCTTTTCTATCCAAAGAAAAGGTCCAGAATATTACTTCCAGAAGAACTTTTTTTGTTATAAAACTCTGAATAACCACAATTACTGCAAGAAATTACGATGAACTGATTATTCTGTACATCAAACATTTTGGATAAGCCTGTCCCAGTCATCGATACTTCTTTCTGATCGGCATCCGTACTGCCGCATTTAATACAGCCTTCTTTCTCTTCCATTTCCATCAACTCCTTAATAATTTATACGATACAGTTTTTCATTCGTTTCAACTAATTTTGATCCTTTCCAAATATCCCATAGAAAAAAAGCGTTATAACATCTTCTGTTAACGAAAGCATTTTTGTACTTACATCATCTCGTTGCATGTATTCCATAAACATTTGTATATAAAAGAAAATAGCATCATTTGATATGTTTGGATTTACATACCCTAGTCTTTTCCCTTCATCAAAGAACTGGATCATCCTCGGAACAACCTTATTTGTATAATATTCATTGATATAACTATCCGATTTATAATACTTCATAAACTCCTTAAAAAATGTCTCACTTATTTGATTTGCTATTTCGCCTTCTTTAAAAATTATCTGTTTAATCTTTTCGTCATAGGAAAGGTTACTATCTAATAGTATCTCGTAATCACGCCATATCTCCTCAAGATAATAAGCCATGACCGCATGTGTAAGATCATCTTTACTGCCAAAATAATTATAAATCGTAACTTGGGACACATTAGCATGATCAGCTATTTCTGTTACAGATACCTTTTTAATACCAAAATCTTTAAACAAAGATAATGCAGCATCTAAAATTGTATCTTTTTTCCGTTCTTTTCTTTTTTGAAAACCGTCCATGCATTTCACCTCGCACTTCTATTTTATTAAAATTTATGTAATAAAACAATTAAAATATTTCATAAACTATTGTAATTAGATGATGTTTTATATATTATGAACTATATAGATAAAAATATTTCATAACTTTTTTATACAGAGGTGAGAAAATGCCAATTGCAATTAATGGCTTAACAAAAGAATTTTCAAATGGCAAAGGGATTTTTGACATATCATTTACAGTCGCGGATGGAGAGGTGTTTGGTTTCCTTGGACCAAATGGTGCAGGAAAGTCAACTACCATCAGGCATCTAATGGGATTCATGAAGCCAACAGCAGGCATTGCAGAAATCAATCAGTTAGATTGCTGGAAAAACAGTGCCAGAATTCAAAAGTCAGTTGGATATTTACCTGGGGAAACTGCATTTTTAGAAGGTATGACCGGGAAAGAATTTCTAAATCTTCTGGCTGGTATGCGCAACATGAAACATACCAATCGCCAGAAGGAATTAATTGACCGATTTCAATTCAACGTCAATACACCTATCCGAAAAATGTCTAAAGGAATGAAGCAAAAAGTAGGAATTGTAGCAGCATTCATGCATGATCCAGAAGTACTCATTCTAGATGAACCAACAAGTGGACTTGATCCATTGATGCAAAGCATTTTTGTCGAAT
The DNA here is from genome assembly GCF_041949995.1 of Virgibacillus sp. JSM 102003. Lineage (NCBI taxonomy): Bacteria > Bacillati > Bacillota > Bacilli > Caryophanales > Bacillaceae > Virgibacillus > Virgibacillus sp. JSM 102003. Next base: position 163,961 of record NZ_JBHFQH010000006.1, on the reverse strand, counting down.
TGATTGGTGAGGAAAAAGATAAAGGAAAAACCATTTTGATGTCGTCGCATAGTTTTTCCGAAATTGATCGTACAAGTGACCGTGTCGGGATTATCAAGGATGGGGAACTTGTTGCGATCGAAGAAATACGTAAGCTGCAAACCATACAACGAAAAATCTTTGATGTAACAGTAAAATCGGAAGAAGACATTACTACAATCAAAAATAGTCCGCTTGAAGTAAAACAAACGGAACAACTCCGAGTGCAGATTACAGTTCAAGGCGATTATGAGCAATTCGTACAAATTATCAGTCACTGTGGAATTAACAGCATTGATGTACATCACCAAAACCTCGAAGATATTTTCATGCATTATTACGAAATGGATGGTGACCCAAAATGAGCAGATCACTTTTCGCTACAATGATGAAAAATAAAGGTAAAACAGTTATCAGCTTTACGCTCGGGTCAATTTTTTATTTGTCACTAGTCATCTGGCTTTATCCTTCTATCGCAGATTCTAAGGCGTTTGATACAATGTTTAAGGAGATGCCAGAAGGTCTGATGAGTGCCTTCGGATTTAACGAAGGTATTAATAGTCTAAGCGGTTTTGTGGCAGGTGAGTATTATGGGCTTTTATTCATTATCATCTTACTAATTTATTGTGTGACAACAGCTACACAACTGATTGTACGTCTAGTTGATCAAGGATCCATGGCTTATCTGTTATCAAGCGGATTATCACGATTTAAAATTGCCATGACTCAAATAGCTGTCATCTTGCTGGGGCTCATCTTTATTATTGTTATTACTACAATTTCCGGCGTTGCAGGGGCAAATATTTTTATAGAAGAAGGCAATTTCAATGCGGCACATTTCATCGAGTTAAATATCGTAACATTCATGCTGTTCTTTGTAATCAGTGGCTATTGCTTTTTCTTTTCCTGTTTATTTAATGACGAGAAAAAAACACTTTCGGTAGCAGGTGGTATATCATTCATATTTTTCGCCGTCGATATGGTTTCCAAAATTAGTGATAAATTGGACTGGATGCAGTATTTCACTATTTTCTCAACGTTTAGGGCAACCGAAATCGCGCAAGGCTCAGTAAACATATTACCGATATGCATTGGGCTTGGAGTTACAGGTATAGTTTTATATTTCGCAGCTGTAATTATTTTCAATAGACGTGACTTACCTCTGTAAACAGAAAGTCGTGCACAGAAACTTAAGCTGTGCACGACTATTCTTCTTCATATTTCTGATGATTTGGTGTTACTCCGGTAAAATTACCATCCTGATCAGCTGCAAGATAACTCTCCTCGTCCTCAACACTGCCTACATTTTCATCACTATTTGGATACATTTCATTATAACTATCTTTTTCACCATAGAAATCGGAGGGTGATTCAGATGTACCGTACCTGCTTACTTCCTGCCAAGCGTCCTCCGCATCGTAACCAGTTTGTGCTTCTTCTGTTACTTCATTAGGATTAATGTTAGGACTAAAAACTTGTTCTTCAACAGGGCGATCACCCATAAAATTACCGTGCTCCGCATGGTCCAGACATCGATCCGCAGTAGGAACTGCCTGTAAACGCTCAAACGAAATATCCTCACCGCATTTACTGCATATACCATACGTTCCATCAGCTATAGCATGAAGAGCTGCATTGATATCTTCGAGCTCTTTTTCAGCGTGTTCATTTAGTGCTATATCTTTTTCCCGTTCAAACATTTCTGTTCCTTGATCTCCGGGATGATTATCATAATTGGACAACTCACTCATTGATTCTTTTATCAATTCTAGATCTGTACCAAAGTGGTCTTGAATATGATTAATTAATTCTGATTGCCGTTCCAACAAAGCTGCTTTACATTGATAAAGTTGATTGTTATTTATCACAGCAGTCGTCAGCCTCCATTCATGTGATTAAATTTGGCTCGCTAACTATACTATGTGAAAAAATATAAAGGTTGATACCCTATTTTGCCTCCCAAATCATGTCAATATGGGGAATACCATCCTCTAGATATGATTCTGAAACCTGTTCAAAACCAAGCCCTGAGTAAAAATCCTTTAAATATTCCTGCCCTTGGACTTTAATCCTTTTTTCCTTCCATTCATTCACTATATATTCAATTGCCTTTTGCATAATTTGCTGGGCATATCCTTGGCGGCGAAATTTCACTGCAACTGATACGCGACCTATTGAAACTTCCTCGTACTTGGAATTACTAGGCAGAATACGGACATTTGCGGCAAACTCACCATTGATCTTCAAAAAATAGTGTAGTGCAAGTTGATCATAATTATCTAGTTCAGGATATGGACAGTCTTGTTCAACTACAAAAATATCAACCCTTAGTTTCAACAATCCGTATAATTCATCGTTCGTTAATTCATCGAATGTCTTTATTGACCATTCCACTATCTTTTCACTTCCTTATCAATTTCTTCTTGAACTATGAAGGCCAAGTCATCATTACCAAACAGCTGCAGTACATTAAGTACGGTTTGACTTGGTATTTCTTCAGATTCCTTCTTTGGTACAGTTAATTCTAATGCTTCTCTAAGTGAATCATTTTTCGATTGTGAAGGGTACGCTTTTTCATACAATGATTTTGGGTCAAGGTCATTGTTTATACACCACTGCGCATATATTAGAATCATCATTTTCTCATCATGCTGATAACTTTCAATTACCTGTTGCTCAACTTCTTTTTTATCCATATTATTCACCTACTTTTCGCAGCATAAATACCCACAAAAATGTTAACGCCTGTTTCAGATCCAGCGGTAAATTTTTGTGGTGTTGCTCTTTTACTCCTTCTTTATAAACGCCAAACCCATCGACATACTGTAAATTATTTTCTGATGCAAGCTTCTGAAATTCCCATGGCATCATCGTATTACAAATTGCCTCTTTGCCCTGAAGACGTGGATAACTGTTTATTCTTGGGCCTGCAGTAGGTCCTAGAACTCCAATACATAACAGGCCATCTTCTTTAAGGACTCGATGAAGCTCGACTAATGATCTTTCCGGATATTCCGTCCATTCAAGAACATTAATAGCCATAATCCCATCACTGCTGTTTGCGGCAAATGGCAGTTCACCCACATCACCCTGTATAAATTTTATTTCTTCATTATGTAATTGCTTCTTAGCACGTGAAATCATTTCATTAGAAAGGTCCATACCAGTCACATCATATCCTGACTGGCGTAATTTGTAGGATCCATATCCATCTCCACAGCCAATATCCAGAATCTTACTTCCTTTTTCTAAATGCTTCTCGATAAACGGAACAATATCCTTCCTGCTACCATTATCCCACATATTTTTACTTCGTTCATTCCAGAAAGCTGCACGGTTATCCCATTGCGCTTCTGCTTCCTTACGCCAATTAAATGACTCTGTCACAGAACCCCTCCAATTAAGAGTATTTCTTACAGTGCGTGTTCAAAAAGGAGGATGAAAATGACCGAGAAGTTCGAGGCAGCGTAGCTTTGAGTAGCGGAATGTATGCTTTTAATACATGAGCAACGGAAAAGCAAGCTAACGACGAAATTCGATGTGTCATTTTTACCGGACTTTTTGAACAACCCCTTACAGTATAAACGAAAAAAAGGTTTACCTCACGAAGAGATAAACCTTTTTGTATCATCTATTATAGACGTGTTACGTTAGCTGCTTGTGGTCCGCGGTTACCTTCAACGATTTCAAATTCAACGTCTTGACCTTCTTCAAGCGTTTTGAAACCTTCTGCATTGATTGCTGAGAAATGTACGAATACATCGTCTCCGTCTTCGCGTTCGATGAAACCGAAGCCTTTTTCTGCGTTAAACCATTTTACTTTACCAGTCATTAAAATGACCTCCCTATATACAAATATCGTGCAAAGTAATTGAATCATAAATACTTTTACACCACTTTGATAAAGAGATCGTAAAGTATTACAAACTTCAATTTCCTATTGCACTTTTAACTCTACCCTTTCTCGAAATAAAAAGCAAGTAATTTGATAAATTATTTTTCACTTTCTTGCTGCTTAGAGTGAACAAAGGATTTTGCCGTTAATGTTCGGCGATAAGTAAACTTTTCTATAATAATTTTCCTGTAAAAGCGCTAGTTGAAAATCCTTAGATAAATTGGTAAAATATTATCTTGCAAGAATATAAAAAAATACCGACTACCAAACATTTATATCTTGCAAATATGAATGATAGGTGGTAATTAAAATGACAAACAGTAAGGAATACCAAGTATTACTGTACTACAAATATGTCCAAATTGATAATCCAGAAGAATACGCTATGGAGCATCTGCAATTCTGTAAGGATCTTGACTTAAGAGGACGTATTCTGGTGGCTCATGAGGGCATCAATGGAACAATATCTGGAACGATTGAACAGACGGAAAAATACATGGAGGCAATGCACAATGATTCACGCTTTGCTGATATGACATTTAAAATTGATGAACATGAAGGACATGCATTCAAAAAAATGCATGTACGCCCACGAAATGAAATAGTATCACTACGTTTAGAGGATGACATTAATCCTAAACAAACGACAGGCAAATACTTCGAACCAGAAGAATTCCTTGAAGCAATGCAGGATGAGAACACTGTCGTCCTGGATGCACGTAACGATTACGAATATGATCTTGGGCATTTCCGTGGAGCTATCCGCCCAGACATTGAAGCATTCCGTGAATTACCTGAGTGGGTGGAAAAAAACAAACACCTCATCGAAGGAAAACGTGTATTAACCTATTGCACTGGCGGAATCCGTTGCGAAAAATTCTCCGGCTGGTTAGTTAAAGAAGGCTTTGAAGACGTTGCACAGCTACATGGCGGAATCGTATCATACGGAAAAGACCCTAATGTACAAGGCGAGCTTTGGGATGGTCAATGTTACGTTTTTGACGAGCGAATTTCCGTGCCTATTAATAAAAAAGAACACGTTGTAGTCGGCGTGGATTACTTTGATGGTCAGCCATGTGAACGTTATGTTAACTGTGCTAACCCTGAATGCAATAAACAAATTCTTTGCTCCATTGAAAATGAGCATAAATATATGCGTGGCTGTACACACGAATGCCGTATAAGCCCTCGAAATATGTATGTAAAAGAACATGACTTATCTGAAGAAGAGGTTCAGGAAAGACTTGCAGAACTTGAAGAAGATATAAAACAAGAAGTTTAATTAAAAGGCAGGCGATAATATCGCCTGCCTTTTTCTAGGAAGTTTGCTGTTCCTTTTTATCTGATTTACCTTGCAGTAATTGCATTGTTGTAATCACTCCAAATACTACTAAACCTGCCAACGAAAATTTAATATCCGGATATACAAGAAGTATTCCGCCAATTATTAATACAATTCGTTCGATCCAGTTTAATGTATTTACATAGTAACCGATCAGACTTGAACTGATCGCCATCATTCCTAGCATTGCTGTAATAACAGCTATCGATACATTTACTGCGTTCGCGTCTCCCTGCAATAGTAGAATTGGCTGCGACACAAACATATATGGAATGATGAATGCCGCGATTGCCAGTTTAACAGCAGTTACTCCAGCCTTCATTGGATTCGCTTTCGCTATACCAGCCCCTGCATATGCAGCTAAGCAAACCGGAGGCGTAATATCAGCCACAATCCCAAAATAAAATACAAACATATGAACAGCAATTACCGGTACATCAAATGCCAGTAGTGCAGGTGCTGCCATAGTTGCTGTCACTACATAGTTTGCAGTGGTTGGCAGTCCCATGCCCAAAATAATACATGCTACCATGGTAAATACCATTACAAGGAAGAATTGGCCTTGTGCAAGATCGATAATTCCACCAGCAATCTTTGGACCTAATCCTGTCGTTGTTACAGTCCCAGCAATAATACCTGCTGTAGCACAGGCTGCAATTACTGGTAAAGCAGTCCTTGCTCCTTCTTCCAGCAAATTGACAATACCTCTAAATGTCATTCTAGTTTCTTTTCTAAAAAAGCTGATAATAAATGCTACAAATATTGCAAATAAGGCCGCAAATGTAGGTGTATACCCAGCAAGTAAGAACCCAACGATAATGACTAGTGGTGCAAATAAGTCGAGTCTTTTAATAAGATTCTTCGTGTTAGGCAATTGTTCCTTAGCAAGACCTAATATACCCTGCTTTCTGGCTTCAAAGTGTGTACCCATAAATACACCTGAGAAATAAAGAACTGCTGGAATAATAGCAATTAAAATTATCTCATTGTATGGGACACCAGTGTATGACGCCATAATAAAGGCAGCAGCACCCATAATAGGTGGCATTATTTGCCCACCTGTAGAAGCAGCAGCCTCTGACGCAGCGGCAAAGTGAGGTTTAAAACCTGCATTTTTCATCATTGGAATTGTAAATGAACCTGATCCAACTGTATTTGCAACTGAACTACCACTTACCATTCCTTGCAGTCCACTTGCAGCAACTGCAGCTTTTGCAGTACCACCTGTATATTTGCCTGTTAACCGTAACGCAATATCATTAAAAAATTGGCCAATATTTGTCTTAACCAGAATTACTCCAAAGAAAAGAAATAAATAAATATATGTGGATGAAATTTGAATAGGGATACCAAAGATGGAGCTTGAACTAAAGAACATTTCGGTTGCAAGTGATGGCCAATCGTAGCCTGCATGTCCGATGATAGGAATAAACTGACCAAACAGACCATAAAGTAATGCTAGTATTGCAATAATAACTATTGGTAGTCCAACAACACGCCTAGTAGCTTCGAGCAATAAAATTATTCCAGCTGTTGCTACAATTTGATCAACGGCCGTGAAACCAAATATAATTGCTTCGTTAATTAAATGATCATAATTGTAGATGATGTAATAATTTGATAAAAGTGCAGCTATAGCTAATAGTGCATCATACCATGGAACACCTCTACGCTTAGTCATTGATGGCTTTATCGGGTACAACAGATATACCAGGCTTAAGCCTGCGCCAAGATGTATTGCCCCTTGAATTAAGGAGACCTTGGATCCGTAGAATGCGGTATAAAGCTGGAAAATGGTTAAGGCAGCACCGATTATCAGTGTCACCCAACCCCACGGACCAAGATTAGTACGGAAAGCACTTTCCTTGTCATATTTAGCCATCAGCTCATGTTTGTCGATTTCTTCTGTATTCTGATCAGCCATTGCTTCCCCTCCATTCTTCCTGTCTATGTATTGAGGAGAAAAAACCGGACTAAATTGTCCGGTTTTTTCTATTACTCAATAATACCGACTTCTTTATAGTACTTTTCTGCACCTGGGTGGAGTGGCAGATCACCAACACCAGTCAGTGCACTATCTTTTGTTATTAATTTTGCCTGTTCGATAGTCATAGCGTCTGTTTCTTCAAATAATGTTTTTGTCATTTGGTAACCAAGATCTTTACTCACCTGTTCTGTAGAACCTAGCAGTAATGCCATAGCAGTTACTGTTTGAACAGGTTCTTCCTGCCATTCGTACGTTCCTGCTTCAACTGTATATGCCTCGTATTGACTGTTATCAACAACTTCTTGCAAAGCTTCTCCCTCAATATCGAGGAATTTAACTTCATTTGTAGCGTTAGCTAGCTCGTCTGTTGTTGATGATGGGACTCCTACAACTGCAAATGAAGCATCAATTGTGCCATTCTGTAATTTACTTTTGGCATCGCCAAAGCCTTCTTCATATGCCTCATAGTCGCCTTTTTCAATTCCATATGCACTTAATACTAGCTCCGCAGCTTCACGAGTAGCTCCACCTGGAGGTCCGATAGCAACTTTTTTACCTTTTAAATCTTCAATTGACTCAATCCCTGTAGAATCAAGCGTTACTACTTGTAATCCCTCTGGATATAAGGAAGCGATTACACCAACTTTATCAGTTGTCTTTCCTTCAAACTCTCCAGTTTGATTTTGGGCGTTAATCATTGTTGTATTTTGCGCAATACCTAGCTGAAAGTCGCCTGATTGTATCTTTGCGATATTTTCAACTGAAGCACCGGACTCCACTGAACTAACATCGAATCCTTCTACATCAATGTTATCCTTAAATAAGTTTGCCATTTCACCACCAATTGGGTAGTAAACACCACCAACACTTCCAGTTCCCATGGTTAGATTGGTCATACTTTCTTCAGAGTCGCCGCCTCCGCTTGACCCTTCACCACTGTCGCCACATGCACTTAATACCATGCCAATGGCAAGAATTAAAATGAACGAGAATAGAGCTCTTTTTCTCAAAGTAACTCCCCCTTTTAAATTATTTTTTATTTAAACCATATTGGCAAAACCAATATGTTTCAAACCAGCACTGTTGCTCCTCATATAAAGGAGCAAAAAGAAAACACTTTGTCACATTATTTTACCCTTTCTTTTGGCATAGTTCAAGTTACAATAATAATTTGATTATACCTATTAATTAATACACGAATTTTTTGACAATTATGCTTTTAAATTGCTATTCTTTAATTAGAAAACGTTGATTTCGTTAAAGGGATTGTTATGAAAGCATAGTTTACTTAAACAGAATCCCTTATGCTTTGGAGTTCAAACCTTAATTGTACTCCTTAAGCAAGAAATTATTTAACTGTTACAAAGGAGGCTGATTTGCATCAGTATTTATGATTTCTCTGCAAGGATGATGTCAGGGGAAGAAAAATCGATGGCAGATTACAAAGGAAAAGTTCTTCTTATCGTGAACACTGCAAGTGAATGTGGTTTTACTCCTCAACTTAATGGCCTGCAAAAGTTATATGATGCTAATAAAGAGAAAGGTTTTGAAGTGCTTGGTTTTCCGTGTAACCAGTTTAACAATCAAGATCCAGGTTCAAACGATGAAATTGCCAATTTCTGTGAGCGCCATTATGGTGTAACCTTTCAAATGTTTAGTAAAGTAGACGTTAAAGGGGAAAATTGCCATCCATTATTTGTCTATTTAACAAAGCAAGCAAAAGGTATGCTAACCAAACAAATAAAATGGAATTTCACGAAGTTCCTGGTAAACAAACAAGGTGAAGTAATTGAACGATACGCTCCACAGACGAAGCCAGAAAGTTTGACGAAAGATATAGAAGATGCGATTCACGCTTAAAAAAACACTACTCGATGAGAGAAACTGCCACTCATCGAGTAGTGTTTTATAATATTTTATCCAAAAACTCTTTAGCCCTTTCTGTCTTGGGTGAATTAAAAAATGATGATGGCCGACCTTCTTCCATTAATTTCCCTTCGTCTAAAAATAAGACACGATCAGCAACTTCGCGTGCAAAGTTCATCTCATGGGTAACTACAACCATCGTCATCCCAGTTTGTGCTAAATCCTTCATTACATCGAGTACTTCTTTCACCATTTCCGGATCAAGTGCAGAAGTTGGTTCATCAAACAACATGACTGCAGGTTCCATTGCTAGTGCTCTAGCAATTGCTACACGCTGTTTTTGGCCGCCGGATAACCTGTTCGGATAGGCATCAAGTTTATCACCTAGTCCCACCTTGTTAATTAATTGGGTTGCTGTTTCTTCCGCTTCATTAGTCTTCATCTTTTTTACTTTCTGTGGTGCATAAGCAACATTATCCAGCACTGTCATATGAGGAAACAGGTGAAAGTGCTGAAACACCATACCGACTTGCTCACGGACTTCCAGTTTATTAGTAAGGTTGGTTATCTCACTATTATTAAGCCAAATTGCGCCTGATGATGGTTTTTCCAATAGGTTTAAACACCGCAAAAAAGTTGATTTCCCGGATCCCGATGGACCAATTACAGCAACTACTTCTCCCTGATTAATCGTAGTTGATATATCATCCAGTACTGTATTACCATCAAACATTTTTGTCATTTCTTCAACCTTAATCACTGTATCTCAGCTTCCTTTCTACTACTTTCCCTATCTGTGTCAGCACATACACCATTACCCAGTATATCAATCCTGCAAGTAATAACGGCTCAAAGTTACGGTATATATCGGCGCCAACAATCTGTGCTCTTCTCATCAGATCCAAATAACCAATGGTAGATACAATAGCAGATTCCTTTGTTAGTGTTATAAATTCATTCATCAGTGCAGGGAGAATATTTTTTATTGCTTGTGGCAATATGATATTCAGCATCATCGGCTTATATGGAACACCTAACGCTTCTGCAGCTTCGGTTTGCCCCTTGTCCACTGCAAGAATACCCGCACGTATAATTTCAGATACATAGGCAGCTGAGTTTAGTCCAAATGCCAAAACTGCCGTTAAAAATTCTGGTATATCGTAACCAGTTAACTGCGGTACTGCAAAATAAATAATCATCAATTGTAAAATCAGTGGTGTACCACGGAAAATTGATGTATATACATCAGCAAGTTTCTTTAGGAAAGGTACTTTTGTAATTTTACATAATGCTAAAAGGATACCTAAAATAAAACCAACAATAATAGACATACTCACAAATTTTAATGTAACCCATATCCCTTCAAGTATAAAAGGAATATAAGGCACGATTTGGGAAAAGTCCAAATTCATGCCTGCCACCTCATCTTTCTAGCTGTTATTTTTACTCTGATAGCCATTTATCCTTTAATTCCTGAAGTTTTCCATTCTTTTCAAGTTCTTTAAGTACCTTATTTACGTCATCACGTAGATCACTGCCTTTAGGAAAAGCAATCCCCATGCCTGGTGAGCTTGATGTAGGATCCTCAAATCCTGAAAATCCTTGTTCCTCTATATACCCCACCGCTACTGTCTTATCCATATAGGCAACATCAACCCGGTTTGATTTTAACTCCTGAATTAGGATGCTTGAATTATCCACTTTTTTAACATTAAATCCGTATTCTTTACTGAGCTTTTCTGCACCCTCTTCCTGGATGGTCCCAAGCTGAACACCAACTGTTTTACCTTTCAAATCTTGTAATCCTTTTATCCCAGAATCCTTCTGACTGATAAACATCTCACCTGAATGATTATATTCAGTGGAAAAATCGACATTCTTTTTACGCTTCTCGGTTGTACTCATTCCGGCCATAACCATATCGACACGACTAGATTGCAGAGCACCAATTAATCCATCAAATTTCATATCTTCTATTTTCAGTTCATATCCTAATTTATCTGCAATCAAGTGAGCCAAATCAATATCGAAGCCTTGAAAGTTTCCGTCTTTATCACGGGACTCAAATGGCGGGAAATCAGCTGACGTAGCCATTGTTAATACTTTTTTATCTTTCTCTGAATCACCTGATGAAGCATCTGTATTCCCTTCACTGGTTCCACAAGCTGCGAGCATGCTGATAATTAATAATAGAGTAATGTATTTACCGAATGAAAATTTCATGATATCTCCCCTGAATTTATATTTTAATTCTTATATATTTCGTGCATAAACACTACTTACCTTGTAAAAACTCTGTTTGAATTTCTTTTAATAATTCCCTGTCTGTTAATATGTCATAGCCGGTCTGTGCTAATGATAATGCACCATTTGAAATAATTTGGTGACCTGTTTTGGTAATGGTTTTGTCTGCAAATTCCTTCGTATGTGCTATTAGTTCAGGTTCATGTAACCCAATGTATGGATGAATTGCAGGAACAACCTGACTCACATTCCCCATATCAATTGAGCCGTATCCCTGTTTTGCCGGGTTCAAATTCTGAGAATCTGCCAGTTTCAGATTTTTATTAAAAGCTTTGGAAAGTGCATTATTCGTAATCATTTCATCATAACTTAATTCATAATTTGAGATAGCTAGCGTTGCTCCGGTCATAAGTTCTGCACCATGCGCTATGTTCTTAACTTTATCCACCACGCCATTTAGGGTCGATCGCTCTTTTGCACGGATATAAAACTGTGCAGCAGCCTTATCTGGTACTACATTTGCCGCCTGGCCACCCTCAGATATGATGCCATGAATCCGTATATCAGAAGGAAGATGTTCACGAAGTGCATTGATCCCATTAAATAGTTGAATCACAGCATCCAACGCATTAATTCCCTTTTCCGGTGAAGCTGCAGCATGTGAAGACTTGCCTGAATAGTTAAATTGGAGAGCATCCATTGCAAGTGATTCACCACTCTCATATGACTGATCAGCAGGATGTAAAATCATTGCTGCATCTATGTCAGCAAATGTACCTTCCTCACTCATTGGTACTTTCGCTCCGTTTGTTTCCTCAGCCGGTGTGCCTAAAACTACTATCGTCCCACCAATTTGATTTACCAGTTTACTAAGTATTACACCAGCACCAACTCCCATTGTTCCGATCATATTGTGTCCACACCCGTGACCAACACCAGGCAGGGCATCATATTCAGCTAAATATGCAATGGTTGGCCCCGGTTTCTGGCTCTTAAATTCAGCTTTAAAAGCTGTCGGCCGATTCACAATGCCAGTCTCCAATTCAAATCCATTCTCTTTAAGAATGCCTGTAAGGAGCTTCATAGATTGAAATTCCTTGTCCCCCAATTCCGGATTAGAATAAAGATGGTCACTCATATTCCATAATTGCTCTTCAACCTTATTTAATTCCTCACTAAGTAAATGCTTCATATTTATTCACCTTTTTGTATATTTATTAATTATTATGTATATTTATAACATAGTTCATATAAAAAATGCAACTACTCTTTAAAAGTTTTTTCTCCGGTTGATATAAAAAAATCGAGCGCATCTATCGGCGCTCGATCTTTACCATTAATATGCTTTTGCCCAGTATACTAGTTCTTTCGCTTCTTTTCCGCAACAGACACAGGAGTCAGAAATATTTTCTTGCTCAAATGGGATACAGCGTGATGTTGCTGATGTTTCATCCTTGATTTTTTCCTCACATTTCATATCACCGCACCACATTGCCTTGATGAATCCAGAGGTTTCTTCCAGTGATTTTTCAAATTCCTCCATATTCGTGGCAGCAGTAGTTTTTTCATTACGGTGATTCAATGCTTTATCAAATAATCCCTGCTGAACCTCTTCTAACAACACTGGTAATCGTGCTTCCACTTCATCAAGTGAAACAAATTCTTTTTCGCCAGTATCACGTCGTACGAGAACAACCTGATCTTTTTCAATATCTTTTGGTCCCATTTCAACTCGAACAGGTATACCTTTCATTTCATACTCATTAAATTTCCACCCTGGCATTTTATCGCTTGAGTCAATGCCAACTCGTGCGACACCTTTTAATTTATCGCGAAGATCATAAGCTTTATCCAATACACCTTCTTTATGCTGTGCAATCGGAACAATCATTGCCTGGGTTGGCGCGATTCGTGGTGGAACGACCAACCCTCTATTATCCCCATGGACCATAATTAATCCGCCCATAACGCGTGTGGACATACCCCATGACGTCTGGTGAACCGGCTGCTGATCGCCGTCTTTATCCAAGTAACGAATATCGAATACTTCAGCAAAACCTGTTCCAAGATAGTGTGATGTACCTGACTGCAGTGCCTTGCCATCATGCATAAGAGCTTCAATTGTTAATGTATAATCAGCACCAGCGAATTTTTCTTTTTCGGTTTTTTTGCCACGATACACTGGTATAGCCAAGTAATATTCAAGAACATCTGCATAAATTTCAAGCATTCTAGCTGTTTCATCCTGTGCATCTTCACGTGTCGCATGGCATGTATGCCCTTCCTGCCATAAAAATTCGAGTGAACGCAGGAATGGACGAGTTGTTTTCTCCCAGCGAACCACATTGCTCCACTGATTATAAAGCATTGGCAAATCACGATAGGAATGTATATTCTTTGAATAATATTCACCAAAAAGAACTTCTGAAGTCGGGCGTACGCAGAGACGTTCACTCAGTTCCTCATCTCCACCATGTGTAACCCACGCTACTTCCGGTGCGAATCCTTCTATATGATCCTTCTCCTTTTGCAGCATGCTTTCCGGAATAAATAATGGAAAGTAAACATTAGAATGCCCTGTTTCTTTGAATTTTCGGTCTAGCTCATCACGGATATTTTCCCAAATCGAAAATCCATATGGTTTAATTATCATTGTGCCACGGACTGTTCCGTAATCTACAAGGTCCGCCTGCTTTACTACATCGGTATACCATTGTGCAAAATCCTCTTCCATCGCGGTAACTTTTTCAACAAACTGTTTGTTTTTACCCAACTTAAACACCCTTTTTTTGATTTTTTGTATATAGAAAACATGCAGTAAGGAAGAATTTATTCACTTAAATGCAAAAAATCCTCCGTCCTATAAAAGGGACCGAGGTTTGGTGGTACCACCCTTGTTCACAAGATATAATCACCTTGCACACTTGGCATGATAACGGTCATGGACCGCGCACATTCTACAGCACAAGCCGTATGAACAGCGAACTCAAAGGCAGGTTCCAATTTGTCTCTTTGGAAATTTCCAGCTACCATTTCCTCTCTGTGAAAGACATTCAAATTGTACTAATCCTTATCAACGTTTCCTTTATTATATTTTCAAATATATAGGGATGTTAAGTCAAAGTCAAGCCTTACCATTACAAGGCTTCTCAAATTTGGAAAGTATTATCCCAAACGTCTCAGTATGACCGAAAAATCAACTGGAAAAGCCCAAGAAAATTTCCCATGCTTTTCCTAATACTAAAAATCAATTTACTTTTATTTCGTGCGCCTCTCCATGTTTACGAGGTGCACCATGATAGGTTGGACCAACCATTTCTGTATATGAAAATCCATATTCTATTGCGGTTGTTACAAAACTTTTTGCAGAACGAACTGCCTCTAATACCGAATATCCGTTGGCAATATTTGCAGTAATTGCTGCAGAGTATGTACATCCTGCCCCACTTGTATTTACTGTATTGATTCGTGGAGCCTCAAAGGTCGTAAGTGTTTCACCATCGTACAGTACATCAACTGCTGGACCTTTCAACCTTCCACCTTTAACCAATACATATCTCGGACCCAATTCATGCAAATCGATGGCAGCCTGTTTTAATTCTGCAACATCGTTAATTTTGCGTCCATCCAAAAGGTAAGAAGCTTCCGGCATGTTTGGTGTAATAATCGTAGCGTTCGGTAATAGCTTTGTTTTTAGTGAATTAATTGCATCGTCTTCCAGCAGTTTTGAATCAAGCTTTCCGACCATTACCGGATCAATTACCAACGTTTTTATACGTACTCCATCAATAAGTCCAGCAACGTGATCTATGACCTCTTTTGAAAATAACATCCCGCTCTTTATTGCATCCAGGCCTACTTGCTTAACCGCAGTTCTAAATTGCGCTTCAATTGCCTCAAGTGTTTGTGGATGTACATTCTTATTTGTCTCAGGATGCCTTGCAACAATCGCTGTGACGACACTCATCCCATATACATCCAGCTCCTGAAATGTCTTTAAGTCTGCCTGAATTCCAGCACTTCCTCCAGCTGCAGAACCTGCAATTGTTATAACTCGTGATGGTTTATGCATTGTTAAAGGACCCTTTCTGCATTAGATTACGACGACGATTATGAACCAAACAATCATGATAACTTGAATGACTACTTTCGCTACGGCTCCTCCAAGAAATCCGATTAACGAGCCGATTGATGCATACAGTGCTTCCTGTGATGTTTTTTTCTGTACCATTTCAATTACCAGAACAACTATAAATGGTATAATCAGTATGCCGAATGGAGGGATAATAAACGAACCTACTATAACAGCGACCGCTGCACCACGCTCTCCCCACTTACTGCCTCCGAACTTTTTTACAAAATAACTATTTGCGACAATATCCGATACAATTAATAATACCGTTAAAATAACCATCGCTATCCAAAACGTTACAGTTAATTCCCCCGCATTTATCACAAAATGATATAGTAGGAAACCAACCCACAAGACTAATGGAGATGGAATGATTGGAAAAATAATTCCTGCAAAACTTAAGATAAATAATACTGCAATGACAATCCACATTATAATATCGAGCATCTAATTCCTCCGTCTATGATTCTTTTTTAAACATACTTGATAGTTTCGTTTCTTCTTTATTTAATATACGCTTATAATTTTCCATATGTTTCATAATACTTATAATAGATAATAGCACAACTACCATGGTTGGTTCGATTCCAAAGAAAAAATAAGTCGTTACCAAGAATGAGAAATACATAAACAGAACCCCAACTACTAAATAATCTGTAGTCAGTGTAAATAAAAATAGGATGCCTATACCAATTACAGCCACCTTCCAGTCAATAGCCAGCAGCACCCCAACTAACGAAGCAGTTCCTTTTCCGCCACTGAACTTCATTGTGACCGGATAATTATGACCTAAAATGATAAATAATGCATTAATATACACAAGTAATGTTTGTGTTTCCCCAGTAATTCCTTGGTCGTTCAAAATATATAATACCAATAATATCGATAACGTAGCTTTAAATACATCAATAAGTGCCACTAAGATCCCATATTTCCAGCCCAGCAGTATTGTTGTGTTGGAGGCACCGGAATTCTTTACCCCTTTATTCTTGATATCCACTTTTTTATATATACTTACGACCTGTGAACCATGAACACATCCGATCAAGTATCCAATCAAGCTAACCAGAACATACATAACACCCCTCCTATCGTCTTATTTTAAAGGGATAGTCTCAACACTGCAAGATAGTTATTCGGTAAAACTAATAACAGCTGGGTCTTCCCTTAGATGTTATAATGCTCGGAAGGTATTATTTCTTTTGAGGAGACTGACAAATTGAAACACTATCGCAAAGATATAACAACATGGATACTCATTATTTTATTTTTAACGTTACTTATCATTATATATAATGAACATAGAAATAACAGATACATTGAAATTGGTGAAGACTCACCTCCTCCCGAAGAATTGGATCCCGTTGTTGCGGCAAAAACCAATCAACTTCTTAAAAAGTCTGCCCAGCAGGATATAAATGTTGTCATCACAGAGAAAATACGATCCATTAAACGCCAGAATGATCTTTATGAACAGGGCCGATCATCTGATGGGGATGTCGTTACGTATGCGAAGGGTGGCGAATCATACCATAATTATGGTCTTGCTGTTGATTTTGCATTACGGAATAATAATGGTGAAATTATTTGGGACATCAATTATGACGGAAATAACAATGGCAAAGCAGACTGGTTCGAAGTCGCTGATATTGCTAAGCAATTAGGATTTGAGTGGGGCGGTGATTGGAGCAAGTTTAAAGATTACCCACACTTGCAAATGGACTTTGAATTAAGCATCCGTCAACTTAAAAAAGGTCTTCGCCCATCACACGAACCAAAAGACAACGGAGCAATAAACTAGACACATGAACAGAGTTCCCGTTATACTATAATTATCTTGAATTCAAAATAAGCAGGAGTGACTTTGAAATGGAATTAAAAGGTATTCACCATGTATCCGCCATTACAGCAAAGGCAAAAGATAATTATCATTTTTACACAGAGATTCTGGGAATGCGATTGGTTAAAAAGACTATTAACCAGGATGATCCATCTGTCTATCATTTATTTTACGCAGACGAAGCAGGTAATCCAGGCACCGACCTTACATTTTTTGAAATACCCAATGCGGGCACAACATATCAGGGAAAAGGGAGTATTTCAGGAACGTCATTACGCATCCCAAACGACAGCGCATTAGAATTTTGGAAAAAACGGTTGAGCGATTACAATGTTGATCATGAAGGAATCACTAAACAAGGGGAACGAAATGTTATTAATTTCCGTGATCCAGAAGGACAACGATTGACGCTTATCTCTGATGAAACAAACCGTGGAGTAACAGGCGGTAAAGTATGGGCCCGTAGCAGCGTACCTGCTGATAAAGGTATTACTGGACTAGGGCCTGCAAAGCTAACCGTCCAGGACCCAGCACCTACTGTTAGTGTACTAACGGAATTATTAACCTTTAAACAAACTGGAAGCTATCCGTCATCAATAAAAGGGAATCAAGACATTATGATTTTCTCAACTGGTGAAGGTGGAACAGGTGCAGAAGTTCATCTGGAAGTGCGCAATGACCTGCCTAAGGAAAGACCTGGCCGGGGAAGCGTCCATCATGTAGCGTTTCGTGTGGATAATGAGGATGAACTAGCACAATGGAAAGACCGTTTACAGGCAGCACGCGTTCCTAATTCAGGTCTAGTGGATCGTTTTTATTTCAAATCACTTTACTTCAGAGAACCAAACGGTATTTTATTTGAGTTAGCAACGGACGGACCCGGTTTTGCTACTGATGAAGATATGGACCACCTTGGGGAATCATTAGCATTACCGCCTTTTTTTGAAGATCGGCGTGAAGCAATCGAATCAAAGTTAAAACCTTTGGATATTTGAAAACTTGGCTTTTCACCAAGCCTTATGGTGAAAGCCTTAGTTGCGCTTATGCAGTAAGAAAGTATTTATACTTTTGTTTGAATATACCTCCCTGACTTGATTTTAACGGACACAGGAGACGCTATTTCTATATAAAAGTAACCTTCTCGAAGTTATTCGGACACAGAAGCCCTTATTTCACTTATATCATGGTTATTTGACTGTATTTATGTGAAATTAGGTCTCTGGTGTCCGCAAACACCACCATTTTCGTGGATTTCTGCTAAATAAGGTCCCTGGTGTCCGCAAAACCTTAAACCTGCTATATGCAAAATAATTATCATGATAGATGGTGGCTGCGCATTTTAGCAGCCATGGTTGTTTCTTATCTGCCAAAAAGGCCACACTAGCCCGTGTGGTCTTTTTCATCCTCTGACTTATTTTCATTATCAGGCATTGGATCAATCGAATGCTTGTAATCATAACCTTTCGATATAGCCATTAAGGTCAAAGCAAGAACAGCTAACATTATAGCAATCGCCATAATTATATATACCATCATTAAAATACACCTTCTACTTATTCATTATAAATACATAGCTTTCATTTGAAGCATTTACCCAGCCTTTACTTTCGAAAAAGTCGTACACATCAACCTCAGATGTTGAAATCTCTGTTTGCATTTTAATAAAAGATTTTCGTTCAGCCAGACGTTCAACTTTGCTGTATAAGTGTTCATCAAGACCCTTATCCTTATATTCTGCATCAATTGTAAATCTATTAATATGAATTATCTTATTGGGAACATCGAGTTCGAATAATATAAAAGCATGGAGTTGTGCATCCTTTTCCACGGCATACCATCTAATGGATTCATTTAATAACATCCTGTCAAAAAAATCTTTATCCATATAAGACACATTTTCGTGTAAATGAATATTTTCCTTATTATTGGTTAACAGTTTAATAGCTTCATAGTCCTCATATTTGACCTCTCTCAGCTTATACATAGCCTTAAGCTCCTTCAAATGGTTTAATAATGCCGTGAACTGCTTCAGTAAACGGCATATTCAGACCTTTTGCTTTCGCTAGACGCAAGGCCCCACCGTGCAGATGATCCAATTCAAGTGTCTGCCCCTTTCGGCGGTCCTGATGCATAGACGATGTGGCGTCATATCCAAAGTTCTGTAAATTACTTTTTGCCTCTGCAACATCTTCATTTGTTATTTCTATATTATAACTATTTGCCAGCTGCTGCATTTCATTTAAAACCATCTCAGCCACCTTAAGCGTATCCTTATTATCGCGAACTGGACCAATAGGTAAGTTTGCTGCTGTGGTTATTCCAGAAAAAGCATTGATAAATAGATACTTTTTCCATAGCTCTTGTAAAATAGAATCACTGTAGGTTGTCTCTACTTTTGCTTTACTGGATAAATCCCAAAATTCCTGGCAGATTTCCGATTGCTTAGAATTCAGCGGCCCAAAGATCAGCTTGTGAAAATCACTTGAGTGCTCTACATGTCCATCATCGTTCAATGTAGCAACAATAAATGAGAGTCCACCTATAACCGACTCCTCGCCAAGGTAATCCTGCAATACATTAATATGTTCTATTCCATTTAAAACAGGTAGAATAAAAGCTCCCTTATCTGCTAAAACTTTTAAGGTTTCCAGAGTTCCTGCCAGATGATAGCCTTTCACACTGACAAACACCAATTCCGGATTTTCAATATCATGTACATCAGTAACGACACGTGGATTACGAGTGACATAGTTCCCTTGTGTACTAGTAACCTTCAGCCCCTGATCCTCAAGCTGCTTGGCTCTTTTATCCCTTACCAGATAGGTTACATCAGCTCCAGCTTCTTCCCATCGAGAACCAAAGTAACCCCCTAAAGCACCAGCACCTAACACTACAACATGCACCTTATCCCCTCCATCACAATATTATTACCCTTAATCGTATCTTGTTTTCTACCTTTTTGTCTATACTCAAACAAACCGGTAATTTTCTGAAAATATAGCAAATACTGAGTATATAAGAGGAATATTATCTATATGAAAGCATATTTTGGTATATACGAGCTTTATTTGTTAAACAAAGTTATATGAAGGCTTATTCCAAATTATCAGAAAATACCAAGTTTGAACCATTCGAAGTTACCCTATAATATTATAGTATCACTATTTTGAAAAGAAATTCCCCAGCTTTTCACATTATTTTCACAGTCACTTACTGTTCTAATTCTAGTAAAAAAGTCATAAGAATAAAGAGAAATTGACTTAGCATTTTTCTTAGAAAACTTGGCTCATCGCCAAATTTTAATGGCGAAAGCCTTAGTTGCGCTTATGCAGTAAGAATGGATTTATACTTTCTTACTGCCAAAAATGCGTTTTTTACTTTACTTACTTATTATTTTTTTTAATACAAAGGGAGGTCATTAAAGAGATGAAAAAATTATTATTAGCTTCAATTTTCTTTATTTCAATTATGTTGCTGGCTGCTTGCGGATCTGATGATACAAGCGGTTCTGATGACTCAAGTGGTAACGGCGGCGAAGAAAGTTCAGGTGAAACTGAAGGCGATAGCAACTTGCTAACAAAACTTCAGGAAGAAGGAAAAGTAACAATCGGCTTTGCTAACGAAGCACCATACGGATATCAGGAAGACGGGGAATTAAAAGGGGCAGCTGTTGACATTGCACAAGCTGTTTTCGCAGAACTTGGCATTGACGAGATGGAAGCCCAATTGGCAGATTTCAGTCAACTTATACCCGGCTTAAACGCTGGTAAGTTCGATGTTATTACAGCAGGTATGGCAATTAACCCTGATCGTTGTAAGAATGCTGACTTCGGTGAGCCAGAAATGCAATATGGGGAAGGGCTTGTCGTTCAGAAAGGTAACCCAATGGATTTACACAGTTACAAAGATATCGCAGAAACTGGTGCAACCGTATCAATTATGGCCGGTGCAACAGAGCATGAATATGTTAAGCAAATGGGTGTAAGTGAAGACCAAATTCAGAGTGCTTCAGATATTCCTGGAACATTCTCTGCTGTAGCTTCAGGTCGCGCTGATGCAACAACTGGTACAGAAATGACAGTAAAACGCGCACTGGAATCTTCAGGAAATGACAAACTTGAATTCGTCGATGACTTTGAACAACCAGACATTGAAGGGATTCCAAGTTATGGTGCTGCTGCATTCCACAAAGATAGTGATACATTACGAAAAGCGTACAATGAAGCATTAGCAAAATTAAAAGAAGATGGAACAGTTAAGAAACTTTTAGAAAAAAATGGATTTAGTGCAGAAAATAATTCAGTTCCATCTGACATTACAACAAAAGGCGTTTGTAGCGGTGAACAGTATTAAGATTTACTCTTAAATAATTAACATGGCTCCATAGGGTCGGCTCCCTTACCTAGGGAAGTCAGACCCTATGCTTTTGTAAAAAATAACAGAGAAGGAGTGATTACCATTAATGCGATAGCCGATATTTTCCCAGTCCTGATGAAGGGTGTAGAAGTAACCGTAACTGTTCTACTAGCTTCAATAGTATTGGGCTATTTAATGGCGTTTATTGCAGGGTTTTGCCGGCTCTCAAACAATATTTTCCTCCGTAAATTTACTGGCTTCTATGTAGAGGTTTTTCGTGGAACATCATTAATCGTACAATTGTTTTGGCTATACTATGCATTTCCAATATTATTCGGGATAGAGGTAGGAAGTAACTTTTGGGCTGGAGTTCTTGCTATTTCCCTAAACTATGGAGCATATATGTCTGAAATTGTACGCAGTTCAATACTGGCTGTGGCAAAAGGACAATCAGAAGCATCAACAGCTCTAAACATGTCACGTTTTCAACGCATGAGACTCGTAATTTTCCCTCAAGCAGTTCGTATGATGCTTCCGGAATTCGGTAACTACCTAATCCTGATGTTAAAGTCGACATCACTCGTATCATTAATTGGTATGATGGATATTTTATACTATGGAGATATTTTACGTAGCTCCAATCTATCCCAAGCACCAACTGTTTTCTTTCTAGTATTAGTATTCTACTTTATACTAGCTCTACCATTAATTTGGCTGACCAAGAAAATGGAAATTGCTTCTAAGAAAGGGGTGGCAAGTCAATGAGTAATTGGAGTTGGAATACATTCTTTGATGCTTTCCCTATGGTATTAGAAGGTCTGGGCATAACATTAGGATTAACAATCGCGTGTTATATATTTGCATTGATCTTCGGATTTATATGGACATTAATAAGACGCATGCCAATAAAAATAATAAGACTGCCCCTTTTGTGGTTAATGGAATTTATACGTTCCACACCACCACTAGTACAGTTATTCTTTATTTTCTACGCATGGCCAATGGTTCCTGTTGTCGGTATGGCATTGGATCCTTTCGTATCTGCAGTACTAGGACTCGGAATTCACTATAGTACATACATTGGTGAAGTATATCGTTCAGGTATTGATGCAGTAGATAATGGTCAATGGGAAGCTGCACGAGCATTAAATTATAGCACAGGTAAAAAGTGGACTAAGATAATTTTACCACAAGCTCTACCCCCAACCATTCCGATGCTAGGAAACTATTTAATTATTATGTTCAAGGAAGTTCCTTTAGCTTCAACTATTGGGGTTTTGGGTATTCTGGCAATGGCAAATGATTATGGCGCGCAACATTGGAGATACTTAGAGCCGCTTACTATCGTGGCAATATTATTCCTGGTGTTAAGCTATCCTTCGGCAATCTTAATTAATAAGCTTGAGCGCAAAATGAACAAACGTTTTGATAAAAAGGAACCAACAGGAAGTAAAGCAGTTTAAGAGAAAAGGAGCAGTGATAATATGTCTGAACCTATTGTAAGGTATAATGATGTGCATAAGTCATTTGGTGATGTCCAAGTTTTAAAAGGCATTGACTTGGATATTCAACCGGCCGAGAAGGTTGCTGTCATTGGACCAAGTGGATCCGGTAAAACGACAATTATTCGTATGTTAATGACATTGGAACAGCCAACATCAGGCAGTATTATTGTAGATGGGAAGAATTTATGGCATATGGAAAAGAATGGTGACCTCGTCCCTGCCAACGAGAAACACCTAAGACAGGTCCGCGGGGATATCGGTATGGTATTCCAGCACTTTAACCTTTTCCCACACATGACAATTTTAGAAAATTGCATGACAGCACCAATCCATGTACAAAAAAAGGATAAAGAATCGGCTAAGAAAGACTCCATTGAGATGTTGGAAAAAGTTGGTCTAGGGGATAAGTTAGATGACTATCCTGCTATGCTGTCAGGCGGACAAAAGCAGCGTGTA
Organism: Virgibacillus sp. JSM 102003; assembly: GCF_041949995.1. NCBI lineage: Bacteria > Bacillati > Bacillota > Bacilli > Caryophanales > Bacillaceae > Virgibacillus > Virgibacillus sp. JSM 102003. The sequence goes on along the minus strand of NZ_JBHFQH010000006.1, from coordinate 140,320 downwards.
GCAATGGCCCGTGCACTCGTAATGCATCCGAAAATAATGCTTTTTGACGAAGTGACTTCTGCATTAGACCCTGAGCTAGTCGGTGAAGTATTAGAGGTTATCCGTGACATAGCTAATGAAGGTGAAATGGCAATGGTATTAGTTACACACGAAATGGAGTTCGCTCGTGACATTGCGGATCGTATTTTATTTCTTGATAATGGCGTAATTGCTGAAGAAGGTCCACCGATGGATGTCTTGGAAAACTCAACGAACGAACGACTCCAAAGTTTCCTACACAGATTCAGAACGTAATAATTGTAAAGTAGCTGGGACAAAAGCATTTAAGTCAAAGTAAAATCCGAACTATGATTCAAATTCTTGAAATAGAATTCGAATTAGTTCGGATTTTTTACAGATTATGATATAAACTGCGAACTAACATGGAAAAATTGCTTAGTGCTATGACACCGCTTCGGAAATACACTACGCTGGGTTTTCCTCACTTTATCCTGTAAATTAATACTTATTGTGACATTGCTTCTTAGCCATGGGGGAAACTTCATTCTCTATACAAGATACCTCTTCCAGTTGAGGCTTTCTGATCAATCCGTAGTTATAAAATCTATGAGTTCGTTGAGTTATTCTAAGCTGCGGAAAAATGCGATACTCCTATGGGAATAGGAACAGTCTGAAGATCCCGCGTACTGAGCGTTTTTGCTCGTGAGGAGGCTGAAGCGTTCCCCATGGAAAGCGAGTATTTTTCCGCAGCGATGGTTTAGCACTCATCTTATAAAGAATGCAAGGAATTTACGATAAAGTTAGTTCGCATTTTATTTCAAATACGTAACATGTCAACCATTGATAACAAACGTTCCAAAAAACTTTTCCTGTTATCATTCGTCTTTAAAGTAGCGATTTTTAGTTATGTCCCAACCTCTTTTTTATTGGCAGTTAAGAAAGTATAAATCCTTTTTTAACTGCTAAAAAACTGTGACCACTTAATAGCAGCCACAGCGCACTTTAACTCAATTTAATCTTCACCGATTATTTTAACTTCACGCTCAAGATTGACTCCAAACTTATCCTTTACTGTGTCCTGAACAAAATGTATTAAACCAATGTATTCTTCAGCAGAAGCACCATTCTTGTTTACAATAAACCCTGCATGCTTCAACGAAACCTGTGCACCACCAATTTCCTTTCCCTGAAGTCCGCTATCCTGAATCAGTTTCCCCGCAAAATACCCAGGCGGACGCTTGAAAACACTTCCGCATGATGGATATTCTAAAGGCTGCTTGGATTCACGCTTGAATGTGAGATCATCCATTACAGCTTTAATTTCTTCATAATTACCAACCTTCATGGAAAAAGTTGCTTCTAATACAATATAGCCTTTTTCCGGAATATTACTTGAGCGATATTCTAAGTCCAGGTCATCTGCAGACAGTGTATATAAATCGCCATTCCAATCAACTACTATGGCACTTTCCAATACATCTTTAATCTCACCGCCATATGCACCAGCGTTCATAAACAAAGCACCTCCAACTGAACCTGGAATTCCGCAGGCAAATTCGAGCCCAGTTAATGTTTTGGATAATGCTTCTCTGGAGACATCTATAATTCTCGCACCACTTTGGGCAACAATTGTTGTTCCAGTCGTTTTAATCGAAGTTAATTGCTTTAAGTTCAATACAATACCACGAATTCCACCATCTTTTACAATTAGGTTTGATCCGTTTCCGAGAAGTGTAAAAGGAATATCATCCTCTATAGATAACCTAACAATTTCCTTCACTTGTTCATATGTTTCTGGTGTCACAAAAAAATCAGCCTTCCCGCCCAGGCGGGTATACGTATGATTTTTCAAGTGTTCATTAACCATCACATTTTTCTCTGATGCAATTGCTGTTAATTTTTCGTACGTATGATGATCATTTACCACTAAAACCATTCCTTTAATAATAATTTATTGTGTTGCATCCTGAGATTGAAGAAATGAATGAATAAGTTTATCAACCTGAGTGCTTTCATGCAATTCGCTATGCCCAAGCATATTATCCTCAATCATTTTTTCCTGCAATTGACCTTTCCTTACAATACTTCGTAATGACTGCACACTTTCTGGCATTGCAACAAGATCCCCTGTACTACCAATATTTAAGACATCCAACCCTCTTGGTATCGTATGCTTTTTCTCGCGTATCGTTTGTAGCGCGGCAGAATTTGGTTTCAAATCAGCAGCCGCTGCATCACGATGGATCTGAAAATACCGATTACTGTAAATACCATCAAAGGGACTTCCAATCGTAATTAGTTTTGCAACACGTGGGTACTGCTTCTGGCCCTGATATTCTTGAATAGACTTCAATGCCACCAGTCCACCCATCGAATGCCCAACTAAATTAACCTTATTAATATGATAGGTTTCCTTCATATGTGAAAGTACAGATGCCAGCCAACTCGAAGTATCCAGGAAGCTTGCGCGGTTATTTTCAAAAATCACTTGCACAAAAGCAGGCTCTGTCTTTCCCTTGCTGAGATTAGTAACATTTATTCTTCCCTGAGGCGAGACACGGTAGACTAATGCTTTATTACCCCAGTCATACCTGTACTCAAACCTGTTCAGCATATTGCCAAATGAATTAAAGGTACCTTTGTAGCCATGAACAAACACCGTTGGATTACCTATATTCTGTTCCGACTTTGTCTCTTTTGGTATATAGATCACGAGAATTATACTTACTATTATTGCAAGAAGTGACACTGTACTTATAATCTGTTTCTTATCCAAAAAACTGACCCCACTAACTTAAACAAGCTATCTTTCTGTTTTATGCAATGTTTTCTGCTTTAAAATAAACCACGAAAAAAACAAGGCAGTACAAAATAATAATAATTTAACCATAACTAATGGAACTACATTCAGGATAGTATACCCCATCGATAGCCATAGGACAGAAACCCCTATTACTTTTGCCTTTAACGGGATCCCTTTTCCTAATCGGTAATTTTCAATATATGAACCAAAATATTTATTGGTAATTAACCATTCATATAGACGGCTGGAGCTTCTCACGTAACATGCAGCAGCCAGAAGCAATAATGGTGTGGTAGGCAGCAACGGAAGGATTATTCCCGCAAGACCCAGAGCCAAAGAGATTGACCCGGCTATAATTAAAACAATTTTTGTAAGTTGTTTCATGATTTACACCAGCTAAAGTTAAGTTAAGTTTTTCTAGCAGTTATGAAAGCATAAATACTTTCCTGCCGCAGAAGTGCAACTTGGACTTTCGTCAAAAGCATACACTCAAAAGTTTTTTCACATAACCATTATATCATTCAAGCCACTATAATGCTCCCTTCGTTTCATAAAATCTGTGACAATTTCTATATGAATACAATTATAGTTTACTGATTTTATGAAATACCGGAACACCGTTATTAAATGTTGTAATATAATCAAATCCAAGCCCCTTAAGCATTTCAAGAGATTCCTTAAAGTCATATGCCAATGTGGATTCCACGTGAGAGTCTGATCCTAAAGTCAGAACTTCTCCCCCACACTCCTTATATAGCTTTAGAATATCAGAGCTTGGCATGCCATTTTTTAACCCATATCGGATACCAGATGTGTTTAATTCAATCCCCTTCCCTTCTGGTATAATCACTTTAAAGATTTGTCGTAATATATCATGAAAGTCGCTTGTACTGTTTTGTTTGGCGTAGCGCTTCACTAAGTCAATATGCCCTAATACGTTATATTGTTTAAAGTTCTTCACACAATACAACAGTTCCTCATAATACGCTAGATATGAATTATCTACTGATCTATTATTAAAAAAACTTCCTGAATGCAGATCCTTTTGCTCGGATGTATGCATCGAACAAATAATAAAATCAAACAGATTATCCTCAAGTAAATCATTATACCTTTTTACAAGATGTGGCTGAATTCCGATTTCAACTCCCTTTTTAATAGAGATAGATTCAGCATAAACAGCCTTTAATTGTTTTATTTTTTTATCATATTGTTTCAGATCAAAATCAAATACAATCGATTCATCTGGATAATCATAATCAATATGATCCGTAAAACAAATTTCCTCCAACCCCAACTCAATTGCTTTTTCAATCGTTTTTTCCATAGGTGTTGTGCTATCAGCAGAAAAATCACTGTGAACATGATAGTCAAACATAATTAATTACTCCCCTTACAGTTGACATTTTATCTATTACTAATTAGAATAATATATAACTTTAATTAAGTAAAGCGATAAAGTGATAAAGCGAATGGAAGGTGACTATTTCTTATGCAGCAATATTTAGTTGACAGTACAAAAGATACTAGTGTTAGAGATTTCCAGGTTCGGGATAACTTGATAACAATATTGAAAAATCGCTTTAGCACTTATGGATATAAACAGGTACGGACGACTACCTTTGAATACTACGATTTATATGCCGCAATGACTGGGACCATAAACAAAGATGAAATGCTTAAGGTAATTGATTCTTCCGGCAAGGTATTAGTATTACGTCCTGATGTAACAATACCAATTACAAGAATGATAGCATCCAATAAACAGCGCTTATCATGGGGATCGAGATTTTTCTATGTGCTGGATGTGTTCCGTCAATCAGCTGAGCAAGCAGATAACAAAGAAACAACACAGGCAGGTATTGAAAGTTTTGGTGAAAGCACACCTGAGAACGATGCAGAAGTTATTGCCTTAGCAATTCATACATTAAAAGATTTAGGATTTGAATCATTTAAACTAGAGGTTGGCCATGCCGGGTTTTTCAAGGAACTCGTAAATCAACTGTCCTTAGCACAAAGTGAATTAGATCAATTAAAGAGACTAATACAATCGAAGAACTTAACAGAAATTGAACCATTCCTTAACAACCTGTCAGTCGATAAGAACATTCGTGACGCTGTTCAGGAAATTCCACTTCTATACGGTGATCCAGATCATGTAATTAGACGTGCCGATAAGATCGCCTTAAATGAACAGATGCAGCAAAAGATTAAAAATCTCAGCGATATTTATGAAGTGCTTAAAGCATATGGTGTTGAGGACTCAATTGTATTTGATCTTGGATTAATCAACAATATGAACTACTATTCAGGAGTGATTTTTCAAGGGTTCGTGGCTAGCTTTGGTAAACCTGTATTAATGGGTGGAAGATATGATCATTTGGCCGAACAATTTGATACTTCCATACCAGCAATTGGATTCGCCAGCGAAGTTGATAATCTGCTGGACGCCATGACACAGAGGAACTTATTAGCAAATGACTCTACATCTGTAGACATGATCATCTGTTATGAAAGATTCAAGCAGAAAGAAGCATTATTAACTGCTAATAAACTACGTGAAGCAGGATACCGTATTATCACTTATACGATGGACAGCGATTGTAATAATCCCGATCTTAATTCTGCCTGCGCTATTTATTTTCAGACTGAGGAGAATCTAGTAATTGACCGATGGAGAAAAACTGCTTTTACAAACTATGATGAGTTAACACTGCTGCTTCAAGAAGGAATGAGGGATAATTAAATGGATTACGTGACACTAGCATTGGCCAAAGGAAGGACAGCAGAAAGTACGATTGAACTACTAAATAATGCAGGTATCGATTTCCCTGACTTTCATACGAAAAGCCGTAAGCTGGTTTTTTACAATACCGATCAAACCGTTAAATTAATATTTGTTAAAGCCGTTGATGTACCAACATACGTAGAAAAAGGGGCTGCAGATATTGGAGTTGTCGGAAAAGATAATATTTTGGAATCACAAGCAGATGTATACGAAATACTGGATTTAAAATTAGGCAGATGTCAATTTGTAGTTGCAGGAAAGCCCGAAGCCTCTTTGGAAAGCACGAAGAAACTAACCATCGCATCTAAGTACCCAACAGTAGCTAAAAGCCACTTCCAGCAAAAGGGTATCCCGATTGAAACAATTAAACTGAACGGGTCAGTTGAGTTAGCTCCACTCATCGGTTTAGCTGATGTTATTGTTGATATCGTGGAAACTGGTACCACCATCAATGAAAACGGCTTGAAAATTATTGATGAAATAGAGGACATCAGCACAAGATTAATCGTCAATAAAGCCAGTTTCATTACCAAATCTGCCTTAATTCACGAGCTTATTAATAGATTAAAATCAGTCATGGAGTGATGATTTATGAAACTAATTACACCCGAGCAGTTCAGACAAGAGAAAAATAATGATACGTATTCACAAACAGATGAAAGTAACATTGATGAAACAGTCCTGGAAATTATTAAACTGGTTAAAAAAGATGGTGATGAAGCTTTATATCGGTTTACCGAGCAATTCGATGGTATAAAATTAGATCAAGTAGCCGTTTCAAAGGAAGAATTCATTGAAGCAAACAAAATGGTAAGTGACGAGTTTAAGTCGGCACTAGAAGAAGCAAAAGCTAACATCACAGCTTTTCATGAAGTACAGAAAGAATATTCCTGGTTTACTGATAATACGGAGGGAATCATGCTCGGCCAGAAAGTCACTCCATTAAAAAAAGTAGGTGTTTACGTCCCGGGAGGTAAGGCTTCCTATCCATCTACCGTTTTAATGAACGTTATTCCAGCTAAACTCGCCGGTGTAAAAAATATTATAATCACTACACCACCAGATCGAAACGGGAAAATTAGTCCAGAAGTGCTTGTAGCTGCAGAATTAGTCGGTGTTGATGAAGTTTATAAATTAGGCGGTGCACAGGCGATAGCAGCACTGGCATACGGGACTTCAAGTATCGGAAAAGTGGCAAAAATAGTCGGCCCAGGTAATGCTTTTGTGGCACGTGCGAAGAAATGGGTATATGGTGATGTCGCTATCGACATGATAGCCGGACCAAGTGAAATATGTATTGTTGCTGACGAATCAGCACCAGCTGATTATGTTGCAGCAGATTTGCTGTCACAAGCTGAGCATGACGAACAATCCAGTTCAATCTGCATTACAACAAGTAAACCATTAGCCACAGAAATCCAGCTAGCAATTGACCAACAAACAGCTGCACTTGATCGGAAAGATATTATTGAAAAAGCACTCACACAAAATGGCAGAATCATAGTCGTTGAAAATTTGCAGGATGCTTTCAATCTAGTTAATGAGATTGCCCCTGAGCATTTACAGCTTATGATAGAAAACGCGGCCGAAAAAGTAGCATATGTCCAAAACGCAGGAGCGATTTTTCTAGGAAGCTTTTCCCCTGAACCATTAGGTGATTATTTTGCCGGACCAAATCACACCCTGCCAACAAGTGGTACAGCCGCTTTTTCTTCTCCGCTTGGTGTGTACGATTTCATGAAGAAATCTAGTATAATCAATTACTCAAAAAAATCGTTGCTCGATGCTTCTGAAAATATAATAACCCTGGCAAAAGCTGAAGGATTATCAGCACATGCTAACTCAATTCAAATCAGAAAGGACAATTATAATGCGTAGACATTCTATAAAACGAGCGACTTCAGAAACCTCGATTGCACTGGACTTTGCAATAGATGGCACTGGTAAGTCCTCAATCGATTCTGGGGTTGGATTTCTAGACCACATGTTAGTGCTTATGACAAAGCATGGATTATTTGATCTTGAATTATCCTGTGAAGGTGATTTACATGTTGATCAGCATCACACTATAGAAGATATTGGAATTGCTCTGGGGCAAGCGTTTAACGAAGCACTTGGCAATAAAGAAGGAATAACTCGTTATGCTACGAAGACAATTCCGATGGATGAAGCTCTCTCAACGATATCATTGGATATTAGCGGACGCCCCTATTTTGTCTATAATGTTGATGGTTTGAAGGATAAAGTTGGAAGCTTTGATACAGAACTTATCGAAGAGTTCTTCCAGGCGTTTGCAAGCAACGCCAAACTCACCCTTCATATTAATCTTGCTTACGGAACAAACACGCATCATATTATCGAATCTATTTTCAAAGGATTTGGACGTGCATTAGACCAAGCAAGCCAGGAGAACCCTCGCATAAAAGGGATTCCATCGACAAAAGGAACCCTATAAAGGAGATTTAATCTATGATCGCAATAATCGACTACGGGGCTGGAAATATTAAAAGCCTGCAGTTCGCCCTAACAAAATTAAACATGGAATCCTGTTTAACGACTGATAAACAAACAATTAAAAATGCCTCGGCAATTATACTTCCGGGTGTTGGCGCATTTAAAGATGCAATTGAAGCACTTGGTAAATTTGATTTAATTCGTACTATTCAACAAGAAGCATCCTCTGGCAAGCCATTACTTGGAATCTGTTTGGGTATGCAACTTTTCTATGATAGAAGCTATGAAGATGGAGATTGGCAAGGACTCGGACTCTTGCACGGTGATGTGATACGAATTGCTGATTCAGTGAAAGTTCCACACATGGGCTGGAATACCTTATCACACCACCAAAACACCCCATTACTAAACAGCATTAAGGAAGATGCCTATGTTTATTTTGTCCACTCCTATGCAGTTAGTTCTTATCAGCAGGAAGACCTTGTAAGCAGTGCTGATTATGGAGGCTTGGTTCCTGCAGTGGTACAAAAAGGCAATATTACCGGCATGCAATTTCACCCTGAAAAGAGTGGTGAAGTTGGGCTACAGCTACTACAAAACTTCGGGGAGATGATTTCATGATACTATTTCCGGCAATTGATATTAGAAATGGCAAATGTGTCCGATTGATTCAGGGTGACTATAACCAAGAAAAAATTTATCATGATTCTCCAGTGGAGGTAGCTAAGCAATGGCAGGACAAACAAGCCAATTACCTTCATATTGTGGACCTCGATGGGGCTAAAACCGGGGAGTCGCGCAATATAGACGCCATCAAAGCCATTGCCCAACAAACAACAATTCCTATCCAGCTTGGGGGTGGAATTCGTTCATTACAAATAATTAAAGACTATTTGGATGCAGGAGTTGATCGAGTAATTGTTGGTACAGCAGCAATTAATCATAAAGAGTTCCTGCAGCGGTCCATTCGCGAATATGGGGAGAAAATTGCCGTATCGATCGATGCAAGAAATGGATACGTAGCCACTGATGGCTGGACGGAAACAAGCAGTGTAAAGGCAACTGATCTTATTAAAGAGTTAGAGCAATTAGGTGTAAACACAATTATATATACTGATATTTTAAAGGATGGCATGCTAAAAGGACCAAACTTTGATGAACTGCAGCAATTAAAAGATACTACTTCGATTAACCTGATTGCTTCCGGTGGTGTTTCCACAAAACAGGACGTTGATCGGCTAAGATCGATGAACCTCTATGGCGCTATTATTGGAAAAGCATTATATGACGGAACGGTAACCTTTGAATCACTATTGGATGGTGAAAATAATGCTGGCTAAACGAATTGTTCCTTGCCTGGATGTTGATAAAGGACGTGTTGTTAAAGGACGTAAATTTCAAAATATCCAGGATGTTGATGACCCGGTAGACTTAGCTAAAAAGTATAACCAAGCTGGTGCTGATGAACTTGTCTTTTACGATATAACAGCGTCCAATGAAAACCGCAACATCTTCCTGGATGTAGTTGAAAATGTTGCAGCAGAAATAGCAATACCTTTTTCCGTTGGCGGAGGTATCCGGACTATATCTGATATTCATCAAACACTAAGGGCCGGAGCTGATAAAGTATCGATAAACAGTGCAGCTATCAAAAACCCTCAGTTAATAAAAGACGCCGCTTTAAAATTTGGCAGTCAATGTGTCGTACTTTCCATTGACGCTAAAGCGGTAAGCGAAAACACCTGGCAGGTATATATCAACGGCGGACGAACAAATACCGAGATGGACGCAATCGAATGGGCAATTAAAGGCGAACAACTTGGAGCCGGAGAGATTGTTATCAACGCAATTGATGTTGATGGGGAAAAAAACGGATATAACCTGGAGTTAACCAGAGCAATCGCAGACAGAGTAAATGTCCCGATTATTGCAAGCGGTGGCGCAGGAACTAAAGAGCATTTTGCTAATGTACTTCAAAAAGGTGGTGCAGACGCTGCTCTAGCAGCATCGGTGTTCCATTATGGTGAAATAGAAATAGCTGATTTAAAAGAATATCTTGCAGCAGACAATATCATTGTAAGGAGGGAAATCTAATGGAAACGAATATAAACCAGCTTTCTTTTGACGAAAATGGTCTTATCCCAGCAATTATACAAAACTTTAAAACAGGTGAAGTACTGACTCTTGCGTATATGAATGAAACCTCACTTAATAAAACACTGCAGACCGGTGAAACATGGTTCTTCAGCCGCAAACGGCAGCAGCTATGGAATAAGGGAGAAACATCTGGAAATAAACAATTCGTCAAAAATATCAGCTATGATTGTGATGCAGACAGCCTGTTAGTTCAAGTTAATCCTATGGGACCGGCTTGTCATACAGGTAATGATACTTGCTTTTTCCAAACTCTCTTTTCTAATGAAGTACAGACCCGAAACGTAATACACCAGTTAACAGAAAAGGTAAATGAAAGAAAACAGCATCCGGTAGATGGTTCCTATACAACTTACCTATTCACAGAAGGGATAGATAAAGTTCTCAAAAAGGTAGGTGAAGAAGCAAGTGAAGTAATAATTGGCGCGAAGAATCATGATAAGCAGGAAGTAACATGGGAAATTGCTGATTTAACCTATCATACACTCGTTTTAATGGAACTGTTAGATGTAACAGTCGAGGATATAAAATACGAACTGTATGGACGCCACATTGCAAAAGAAGGTATTAAAAATGAGTAAATTCTGGAGTGAAGCAGTTAAACGCACAGAACCATATGTACCCGGTGAGCAGCTTGATATACCCAATTTGTTGAAGTTAAATACAAATGAAAATCCTTATCCCCCATCACCAAACGTAGTGGATGCCATTAAAACAGAATTAGAACGTAAATTACACTTATACCCATCACCGGGTGCAGATCAACTGCGTGAGGCAATCGGTGCATATTATAATCTTGATACAAGCAATGTTTTCATTGGAAACGGATCAGATGAAGTATTAGCTTTTTCATTTATGGCTTTTTTCGAAAGTGATCAAAAAATCCGTTTTCCAGCTATAACATACAGCTTTTACCCCGTGTATGCTAAGCTTTTTAACGTTCCATATGAAGAAATACAGCTTAATCGTGATTTTAGTATTCCATCCGAGGCATTTTTCCAATCAGAAGGCGGGGTTATTTTTCCGAACCCAAATGCACCAACAAGTTTATACATGGAATTGGATATGATAAAAGATATTCTGGATAATAATCCAGACCAGGTTGTCATTATTGATGAAGCATATGCAGACTTTGCACCAGGTTCTGCTGTTTCTTTAATCAACTCATACGATAACTTGCTGATAGTTCAAACGATGTCTAAATCACGGTCACTTGCTGGCCTGCGAGTTGGATTTGCATTAGGGAATCCACAGCTAATCCAAGCGTTAACACGTATCAAAGACTCCTTTAATTCATATACAATAGATCGTCTTGCTATCGCAGGAGCAGTATCTGCTATTAAGGATAATGAATACTTTAAAGATACAACCGATAAAATTATCAAAACAAGAGAATGGGTTACTGCAGAGTTGAAGAAGCGTGGGTTCCATGTCCTTCCTTCAAGTACAAACTTTCTTTTTGTCAGTCATTATAATTACGACGCAGAAACATTGTATGCAAAACTTAAAAGCCAATCTATTCTGGTAAGGCATTTTAACAAAGAAGCAATTAAAAACTACTTGCGAATAACAATTGGTACAGATGAGAATATGCAGGCATTGTTACAAACTCTGGACTTGATAATGGCCAAAGAAAAGTAAAGAAGCTGGGACAGGGCGAATAATAACAGGCTATGATGTTTAGAACGTTCATTTTCAATGTTTGGAACTGTTACGTAGTTGATATAAAATGCGACGTACTGTAGAAAGGATTAAATGCTATGACACCGCTCCGGAAATACACTTCGCGCACCAAGGGCGGCTGATGAGCCTCCTTGCTCCTACGTCGCTGCGTAGTCTCATCTAGGCCTCAGCTCCCACAGGAGTCTACGTGTATTTCCTCCGCTGTTGACTGGAGTAGGAATCGCTATAGAATAAATGTGTGACAGCACTACACTAGTCCGGGTGAGCGGAGGGCGGTGACTCCTGCGGGAACAGCACGTTCCGAAGACCCCGCAGAGTGGTCTTCTCGAGGAGGCTGAGGTCGTGCCCTAAGGTGCGCATCCGCCCGTAGCGACCCCGGACAGCGGGACGGAAGTTTATAGAAATTATTCCACAGAAGTTAATTCGCAATTTTCATCTAATAAGCAACAAAAATAAATCCGAACTACTTCGAATTCTTTCTCAAGAATTTCGAATCATAGTTCGGATTTTTCTTTGACTAAAACACTTTTGTCCCAGCCACTTTTTCTTTTTAAATCATATGCTTGATTTCTGCTTGTTTTTGTAGCTCTTGTACCTTAGCTTGAAGCTTTTGCTGTTCTTTTTGCCGTTTCAATTGTTGTTTAATTTGTTTTTCTAAGTCTTTCAACTTAGGCAATTTTTGTTGTTGTTCCTTAGAAGCATTCTTTTGCTGCTCTTTTAATTTATCGTAGTAATCTTGTACTTCTTTATCAGTAACTTTTGTATCTTTAAGCTCTTGTTCCTTATATTTCTGTACAGTAAGTTCAAAGTCAAGTTGTTCTTTATACGTTTCTTCTGTTAAATGATACTTTTTTAATACTGACTCAAATTGTTTCTTATTATTTGATTTGGCCTTTTCGAATTGAGACTGTACTTCTTTGTCTGATACTTCAATACCATTCTTTTCTGCGTCCTGTTTCAATAACTCCTGCTGAACAATTGCGTTTAACGTCTGTTCTTTTAATTTTTTCTTATCACTAACATCTTGTCCATATTGCTGCATCATTACTTTGGTTTGAGCGTAAGTAGCATTGTAAGTTTTACCAGTAATTTCTTCGCCATTTATTTTTGTGACAACTTTATCCTTTTTAACTTTTTCTTCCTCGGTAATTTCAACTGGCTTGCTTGATGCTTGTCCAGCTTGTTCTTCTGTTTGTTTTTTGTTTCCTTCTTTATCTTTGTTGTCTTTACTATCTGCGGAGTCATCACCGCCACATGCTGCTAAAATAGTGGCCAAACTCAATGCCATTAAAATCATTATAAATTTTTTCATTGATTGTTTCCCTCATTTCATTTCATTGTCCTTACATTCAAACATATAAGGAAGGGTAAAAGCAAATACCTAAAAATATGATTAAATATCCTTCATGCCTGTCCCATAAGCCTTTATACCCTTGATTAACATTTCAGTTACGTTAATGTATATTTTTTACATAATTCTGCCGTAATTAATTTTAGAAAAACTTGAAAGCTGAATTCAGTATTCCTTAGTCTTCATCCTCTACTTCACAACCTTCGTCTGTACAGTAGGTAGTCTTTGATTTCTTAGGATTTAATGTTTGTAACACTGGTTTTTCGTTTTCTTCCTCCCAGATTTTTTCGAGGACTTCTGTGAATACTTCTGATGGCTGTGCACCAGACACAGAATACTTTTCGTTAAATACAAAAAACGGAACACCTTGAACGCCTATCTGTCTTGCCTGCTCTTCGTCTGCACGAACATGAATTGCATAGTCATCAACTTTTAACAGCTTTGTAACTTCATCCGTATCTAATCCTACCTCACCAGCAAGTTCAATTAATGTAGCATGATTACTAATAAGTTCAGATTCAGTAAAATATGCTTTTAACAGTCGTTCCGTCATTTCTTTTCCTATACCATTCTCCTCAGCATACTTCGTAACACGGTGCGCATCAAATGTGTTTGTATGCTGCATCGTATCAAAATTATAGGTTAATCCTATTTCAGCTGCTTGTTTACCTAGCTCTTCATTTGAGTTTTTAGCTTTCTCTACACTCATTCCATACTTGCTGGCTAATAATTCATGAATATTCTTTTCGGGGTTCTTCTGTGCATTAGGATCCAATTCATAGCTTTTATATTCTAAGGTCACCTTATCATTATGTGAAAACTTCTCCAATGCCATTTCCAGCCTACGTTTACCAATATAGCAAAATGGGCATACAAAATCTGACCATACTTCTATCTTCATGGAAAACACCTCATTTCTGTAATTATTGTAGCATAGCTCATTCCTTTACAGTAAATGTTGTGCTTATTTGTATGTGTCAAAAAGTCTGGTGAAAATGACACATCGAATTTCGTCCTCTTTTTGAACACGTATTTATATAGATTTAATGCTTTTTATCGTCATCCACAAACCGTCCATAATCCGGTACTGCTGATTGATCAAACGTTTGAACAAGTTTTTTTAATCCTTGCTTCAGCTCCTCACCTTTCATAACTGATCCATGTCCAGGCACTACGATTTCAGGCTGTAATGCCTCAAGTTTTTCTACCGATTCTTTTGCCGCCTGCCAGTCTGTTGTTAGATATCTAGGCGGGCCATTCACTTCTACAGTTTGCATCAGAACATTATAAAATGAATCCTGACGAACGGTTATAAAAGCATCACCGGATAAAAGTAATGAATCGCTTTCCCGATAAAATGACACATGTCCTGGTGTGTGACCTGGCGTATGAATCCATTTCCAGCCATCAAGTCCCGGTACACTATTATCTTGGGGCAATGCCTGAACTGCATTTCCTATATTAATGGGCTCATTGGGATACATCCCGGAAATTTTAGCTAGAAAACCTCCTTCAACTGTTGAATCAGGCTTTGGATAGCTTTTTTCTCCTGTTAAATAAGGAAGTTCAAGATCATGTGCATAAACAGGAACATCCCATTCTTCAACCAATTCAAGTAATCCGCCTACATGATCAAAGTGTCCATGAGTTAAAATGACTGCAGAAGGTTGACTATCTCTTCCAAAACGATCCACTACAACGGAGCGTATCTCTGCCGCCGCTTTTGGCAGTCCCGCGTCAACTAGTACCCAATCCCCTTTGTTTGGAAAACCTATAAAACTTATGTTCACAATTTGATCTGTATAATAATATAGATCATTTAAAACTTCTTGCCCCGACCCACTTGTAATAGAAGTCATTGGTATTGTCTTATTATCTTTACTATCGTGAAGTTCTTCATCCATTTGAAACGCCCTCCTTTTCCTTAGTATTTGGATATAATTATTTTTTTATTAGAAAACTTGGCTTATCGCCAAGCCTTAGTTGCACTTATGCAGTAAGAAAGGATTTATACTTTTGTATGAAAATAACTCTCTAACTTGATTTTAGCGGACACAGAAGACGCTATTTCTATATAAAAGTAATCTTTTCGATATTATCCGGACACAGAAGCCCTTATTTTAAATATATCATGGTTATTTAACTGTATTTGTGTGAAATAAGGTCCCTGATGTCCGCAAACACCACCATTTTCGTGAATTTCTGCCAAATAAGGTCTCTGGTGTCCGCGAAACCTCAAATTTGCTATATGAAAAATATTTTTTCATGATAGATGGTGGTTGCCCATTCGGCAGCCATGGTGGTTTCTTAACTGCCAATAAAAAACTGCCCACACCATGTGAGCAGTTGTCGGTATTCTAATAGGACTGTTGCTCCTGAAGAGAACCATCCTGTTTGTATATCTTTAAAGATGTTCCTTTGTTCTTGGCAATTTCACGAGCCCTTTCGACAGCATCATCCTTTTTATCAAAGACTTCGCTTGCACGTTCGGCATTACTTGATTTTACAGCCCAGCCATCATCATGTGGTTCAACATGCTCCGCTTCTTCCAACCGTTCGGGATTGCTTTCATACTTTTTGCCTTCTTCCGAGCGTTCTATTGTTTTACCATTATTCTCATATGAATCAATCTCGTCATCGTCTGCATTTTGCCGCCATTCTTTTGCTTGTTCCATTGCGATTGGAATTGCCTGTCCCTCTTCATAACCTTCATCAACCATTGAATTAGCAATATCTATCGCCTTCTTTTTTGTTACATGATTTAAATTCTTCATCGACGACGGATAATCGTTTAATGTCCAAGGCATAACAATCCTCCTCATTTTTTAAAATAGTGTACCCTTTGCGAGGTGACTTAAACATTAGAAAAGCTGTTTACCACTATGGCAAACAGCTTTTTTTTAGTCCTCGAGCAACGATTGTCCCATAATCGTGACTCGTTTCGTATTTTTTAAGTTGGTAATCGTCTTTGCCCCAACACCGAGCATCGTCATTTTTAGTTCAAGCTCAATCTGTTCCATCGTCTGAATAACGGCTTCGTTTGACTCGGTTGCAGCCTGCAGTAACTTACGGGCAAACCCTACTACATCCGCTCCAATTGTTAGTGCTTTGGCTGCATCCACACCAGTCTTCATACCACCACTCGATACAATTGGGACATCAGGTAAAGTATCTCTAACTGAAACAATACAATCCTTTGTTGGAATCCCCCAATTATTAAATGCTTCAGCTGCCGCTTTTTTCAACGGATCCTTCGAACGAAGTTTTTCAACCTGACTCCATGAGGTACCACCCGCACCAGCTACATCAATGTATGCAATTCCTGCCTCGTACAACTTTTTCGCTATTGTACCATCGATGCCAAAGCCAACTTCTTTCACACCAACAGGAACATCCAAGGCTGTACATACTTTCTCTATTTTTGACAATAAGTTTTCAAAATTCAAATCGCCCTCATCCTGAACTGCTTCCTGCAGCGGATTAAGGTGTAAATAAATTGAATCTGCACCAGTCAGATCAACAATTCGCTGACATTCTTCTGCACCATATCCATAATTCAGCTGTACTGCACCAATATTGGCTATTAACGGTACGGTAGGTGCTTGCTTACGAATCAAAAATGAATCCTTGTGTGCATCACTTTCCAATAAGGCACGGGTTGAGCCGAGTCCAACCGCCCAGCCTTTTTCTTCTGCAGCTATAGCTAAATTTTGATTAATTTTAGTTGCAAGTTCGGACCCGCCAGTCATTGAACTAACAAGAAAAGGCGCCTTTAATTGTTTTCCCAGGAAGCTTGCAGCCAAGTTTATATCATCAAAGTTTATCTCTGGCAACGCATTATGTATAAACGATATCCCTTCCAATCCAGTTGATTTATTCACTCCTTCCACATTACCTGTTAAGCAATGGCGAATATGCTCTGTCTTACGCTTATTAATTCCTTCCTCCATCTTTACACACCCTAACTCTAAATATTTACTGATTTATCTTCAAAACGAGCCATTTTTTGGCGTACACGTTTATTCTTCAAATATTGATGAAATGTCACAAAATAAACACCCGTTATTACCATTATCATACCAGCTATTTGCGACCATGTAATCGGAGAAGCATATAGCCATACTGCAAGCAACGCAGTATTAATTGGTACTAAATTCATATATATACTCGCTTTGCTTGCTCCAATTTGTTTAATTCCGTAATTCCATAATAAGAAACCTGCGACAGAAGAGCAAATAATCATAAATGACATTTCCCCCCAGGCTTGAGTAGACATGGTAAAGATATCGTCCCAACCCTGTTCCGGGATAGAAAAAACGACAAGGAATATGGAACCTGTCAATGTTGTTAAAGTTGTCGCTACAACAGGAGAAACATCACGCATAGCAATTTTACCTAATAACCCGTGACTAACCCAGCAAATTAACCCACCAATAAATAAAAGATCACCTAGATTAAACTCAAGATTCAACAACGTTGCTATTGATCCTTTCGAGATCACAACAACAACTCCCATTAGTGACAATATAAGACCAAATCCAAGTTGTTTATTCCAAGGTTCACCTAAAAACAGCACAGCACCAAATGTCAGAAGAACAGGTGTTGTCGCAACAATGAGCGATCCGTTGATAGCAGAGGTAATATCCAATGCTGTAAAAAAGAAAAAGTTGTAACCAAAGATACCGGTTATCGCCATTAACAAAATGGAGAGCCATTGCTTTTTAATAGCTGCAATATCCAGCTTTTTTCGTACTAATACGAATACTAGCAACAAAATACCAGCTGACCCAAACCGAAAGGCAGCAGCTGTAACAGGAGGTATCTCTGTGATAATATGCTCAGCCGCTACAAAAGCCCCTCCCCAAAACAAAGGTACGAGCAGCAGTAAGAAATATATGGCGATTGATTGCTCACTTTTCATCTTTATCCTTCTTTCTGAATTAACTCTATTGAAAAAGTAAATCTTATTACGTGTCTAAGAAGTCATTTTCATTAAGTATACTTGCTTGGTTACTAGATTGGAAGAAGCTTGTTATAGAACTGGATAAAAATTCTAACCAAAGCATAGCAATATTACTAATTTAATAGTACAGTTATATAATAATAGCAAAATGAGAAGGAGGAAAACACTTGATACAACGGGCAAAGGCCTTTGCTGAAAAAGCACATGAGGGACAGAAACGAAAAAGTTCAGATGCAAAGTATATTACACATCCAATTCGTGTCGCAGAGAGATTAGAAAAATCCGGTTTTAGTGAAGAAGTAATTTGTGCCGGCTATTTGCATGATGTCGTCGAAGATACTTCATATGAAATTGGTGATATTGAATCAGTCTTTGGCCCAAGAATTGCACATCTCGTAGCTGCCCACACAGAGGATAAGTCGAAATCATGGCGGGAGCGCAAACTACACACAATTGATACTGTTAAAAACGCCGAAAAAGAAGTGAAGTACCTCATTGTTGCTGACAAATTAGATAACCTGCTTTCTATGGAAGAAGAGTATGCACGTCAAGGTGATAAGCTGTGGGAGAGTTTTAATGCTGGTTACAATCAGCAGAAATGGTATAACGAATCAATTGCTGAAAATATGACTGTTGGATTATCAGATGATGAAGTACCCACTTACTTTGCGGAATTCGAGAACACGGTTAGGCGGATGTTTGGTTAAGTTTCTCTTATCTCGTTGAAGTTTATCGGATCTGGTTGAATTCCCTATCTGGTTGAAGTTTCTCAACTACATTATTCAGTAAACCTAAAAAAGAGCGTCTCCCCTGTTAAACTAAGGAAGGACGCTCTACTTTTATCGCATTTTGCGGAAATTATAATTATCGCGTTGCTGTTTCGATACTTTTTTCCATTTGCTTTTCTCTTCCAGCATCGCTTTTTGATCCTGCTTTCTTTTTTCATATGCGAGTTCACGTTGAAGTTTGAGATAGCTTTGGTAGCGATCCTCATCCAACTCACCATTTTTCAATGCTTCCTGAATGCGACACCCTGGTTCTGTATCGTGCTGGCAATCATTGAATTTGCATTCTTTTTCAAATGCTTCAACATCCTGAAACGTAGCTTCAATCGCTGAATCGCCTTCCCATAGCTGCAGCTCACGCATTCCCGGTGTATCAATTAACTGAGCATCATTCGGCAGCCTGAACATCTCCCGGTGAGTAGTGGTATGACGGCCTTTGCTGTCGGCTTCACGGACACCTTTTGTATCCTGTATATCCTGTTCCAACAACGTATTCACCAATGTAGACTTACCGACACCTGATGATCCTAGCAGTGCAGCAGTTTGTTGTGGTGCTAAATGCTCCATCAACTCATCAATACCTTCTCGTGTCACGTTACTAATAGCTACAATTGGCACGCCAATCGCAACTTCTTCCACTTGAACCGTAACATCCTGAACTTCATCTGGAGTGCATTCATCCTTTTTTGTTAATACAACTACAGGTGATGCACCACTTTCATACGTTGATAATATATAACGTTCAATACGACGCAGATTCAAATCATGATTTAGTGAATTAACGATAAATACAGTATCCATATTGGCTGCGACAATTTGTGCCTCGGTCTTCGTACCAGCAGCCTGTCTGATAAACTGACTTTTTCGTGTCAGAACCTGGTTGATTACTGCCTTACGTTCATCAGATAACTTTTGCACATCGACCCAATCACCAACTGCGGGAAGATCAAGTGGTGAAGATGCCTGATTTAAAAATTTACCACTTAAATGTGCGAAGTAATCCATGTCACCATCAGTAACCCGGTAACTATTTTTCTGTACCGTAATAACACGGGCAAGATTTTCTTTTTTAATATCCTGAATGGTATCGTCCCATCCGATTTGTTTTAATTTTTCCAACTAAAAATTTCCTCCTTATATTTGGAGGAAAAGTCGTACATTACACGAACTGTCCCTCCACTTTGCTACGTGTGAGCTGGTTTACTGAAATTTGATTTACAATTGCCATAAAACACCACTCCTTTCAAAATGGATGAACAAAATTCTATAATTTAATAATTATACTTTATTTGAAAAAAGTCAAGTTAAAAAGCAGATGTCGATTATAAAAGACATCTGCTTTCCTTCTAGCTAAGATACTTAGGAAGTTTCCCGGCTAGTCGCTATTTTAAGCTAGTTCATAGCTGGTATTCCACTATCCCTTACAGCTATATACTCCGGACGTTTCTGATTGCCTGAGAACGGCTCAACTAAACGATTCTCCACACTGTTGTACACCATGAACAAATTGTTGCGCGGGTATGGAGTAATATTACTTGTTGAACCATGCATCGTATTACTCTCAAACAGCGTGATCGAGCCTGCTTTTCCTGTTGGCACGGATATGCCTCCGCCTTTTTCAGCTAGCCAGCGCAGACTATCCTCATCAGGCACACCGACTTTTTGTTTCTTGAGTGATTCTTTATAGTTATTGTCAGGCGTTTCCCCTACACAGCTAACATAGTAGTTTTGGGACCCTGGTATAAGCATCAAAGGCCCGTTAAACGTATAATTATCAGATAATGCAATCGATAAGCTAACAGCCCTCATCCGTGGCATACCATCTTCTGCGTGCCATGTTTCAAAGTCAGAATGCCAGTCAAATTCTTTCCCCTTAAATCCTGGCTTGTAATTAATACGGGATTGATGAATATAGACATCACTCCCCAACAGATGGTTGACGATATCAAGTATTCGCCGATCATTTGCGACATCTTTAAAGTAATTATCATCTTTATGAACGTGAAAAATGGAACGAATATCGTCACTTTCCGGTTCACGGATTACTTTGTCGGAAGTAACATGCTTAGTTGAGTCCTGCAATTCAAAAATGGCTTTCTGCATATCTTTAACTTCTTCATCAGAAAAGAAGTTCTCAATTTGCAAAAACCCATTTTTTTCATAAGAATCAAGTTGTTGTTTGGAAATAGGAGCATGATGATCAAGGGATCGATCTGTGTGTATCACAGGGTCCTTCCGTTCCAAAATTTCCGGTTGGTCCTTTTTTCTTGAAGGATATAGATCTTTCATTCTAAACACTCCCTACTAAGTATTTTTCATAAAAGTTTTCTATATGGTTAAGTTCCCGACATCACCGGGAAACTTCCCTGCATTTATATAACGAATGTATATTGTTATTAATTAGGAGTTAAAATCCTAATATAAAAATGATTTGCAATTATTATATAATTACTAATCTATTAATGCAACTTACCCGCTATTTTTAGGTAATAAACTAAAAAACAGACGCAGATTCAAACCACGTCTGTTCCCTTCTTACCGCTTATTCATTTCACTTGGTTCAGGACCTTTTCGCTGATTACGATCCAGTTTAGCAATCTCACCCATATCATCTGCACTTAATTCAAAATCAAACACATTAAAGTTTTCTTCTATTCGTGATGGTGTAACTGATTTTGGAATTACGATTGAATCAGATTGAAGGTGCCAGCGGATAATTACCTGTGCTGAAGTTTTGCCATATTTACTTGCAATTTGTTTAACTGCATCGTTATTTAAAACTTCGCCGCCATTCATTAATGGGCTCCAAGCTTCTAAGTAAATATTATGCTTTTCACAGAAGTCTTTTAGCTCATTTTGCTGTAAATATGGGTGGCACTCCACTTGATTCACAGCTGGCACTACATCACATTCATCTAACAAACGCTGGAGATGTTCAATGTTAAAATTACAAACACCGATTGCTTTAACTCGCCCATCATTATAAAGCTTTTCCATCGCTTTATACGTCTCGACATAGTCATCAAATTCCGGTGTTGGCCAATGAATCAAGTATAAATCAACATAATCAAGTCCCAGTTTTTCCAGACTTTTATCAAATGCCTTTAGTGTATTGTCGTAACCCTGGTCGCTATTCCAAACCTTTGTTGTGATAAATAAATCTTCACGCGGCACAGAGCTGGCTGCTAGTGCCTTACCGACGCCACTTTCGTTTTCATATACCTTTGCCGTATCAATGGATCTGTATCCAACTTCAAGCGCCTTTGATACAGCTGGAGTCGCTTCCTCATCGGGTACCTGCCACACGCCAAACCCAAGCTGGGGCATGCGATTACCATTATTTAATGTAATATATTGCATTTATATACTCCCTTTCATGCTTTAGTGAAGTATAGTTTATCACATGAATTACACAGGAAAAAATGCTATGCTTGCTGCTTTGCCCTCGCAAAGGTATAATTTCCTTCATATTTTGTGAGTCTTTCTTCAGACAGCCAGTACGTTTTCGAAAAAATCTTATCAAGAAAATAACGATCATGGGAGACAGCGATTATGGTCCCATCAAATTGATCTAAAGCTTCCTCCAATACTTCCTTCGACTCGATATCCAAATGGTTCGTTGGTTCATCCAGAATTAGCAGGTTGTGGTTCTGGTGCACTAATTGTGCCAACCGAAGTCGCATCTTTTCACCGCCACTTAAACTTTTCACTTTTTGAAAGACCGTTTTCCCATAAAAAAGATATTTCGCCAATATTCCTCGCGCATCACCTTCTGTAACATGAACCTGATCACGGAATTCATCTACTATGGACCGTTCACCATCCATCTCAAACATATGCTGCGATAAGAACCCTACTGACAAATTACTGCCTAATTTCATCTCACCCTCATCCAGTCTTTCAGTACCTAAAATCATTTTCAGTATTGTTGACTTTCCACTGCCATTTTCACCAATAATGGCGACTCGTTCCTGAAATCGGACATGCATATTAATGTTTGAAAATAACTGCTTTTCACCGTAAGCTTTTCGAGCCCTTTCCACGAACACAACATCATTTCCACTTCGTTTATTTGATTGAAAATCCAGGTCAATCTTCTTATTATCCAAAATAGGCCTTTTCATCAGTTCAATTCGAGCTAATGCTTTTTCCATACTTTTTGCCCGGCGATGTAATCCGGCATTAGGCGGGTTAGCTTGATTAGCCCATTCTTTCAGTCTTTTAATTGTCTCTTTCATCTTTTTAACTCTTTTTTGCTGGTCTTCATATTGCTGAAATTCCTGAAGTAAACGCTCTTCCCGCTCTTTTACGTAATTTGAATAATTGGTATGATATTTAATCAGTTCACCTTGATCCATCTCCAAAATGGATGTTACCGTTTCATCCAAAAAGTAGCGATCATGTGAAACAATAATAATCGTCCCGTGGTAATTATTGATGAAATCAGTAAGCCACTCTATCGCCGAGAGATCAAGATGGTTAGTTGGCTCATCCAATAGCAACAGGTCAGGTGACTTTAATAGTAATTGTGCTAAACCAACTTTTGTCCGCTCACCGCCGCTAAGCTGCTGCCATTCTTTTTCAGCCAGGTCATCTATTTTAAGTCCACTCATAATTCTTCTTATTTGCGAATCAATTTCATAACCGCCATCCTGCTGGAATTTTTCCTGTAACGATCCATATTTCTCAATATGACGTGTTAGTTTATCTGGGTCCGTTTCCTCTGACATGGCATGTTCCAATTTTGACATTTGTCTTTTTAACTCTTCCATAGCTGCAAAAACATCATAGAGTATTGCTTTGACTTTTCTATCTTCAGCAATTTGCGGTGCTTGTTGCAATAGACCCACTGTCGAATCTTTTTTCCAGGTAATCGTGCCTTCAACAGGTTGCGTCTTTTTAGCTATTAAATCTAATAGAGTTGTCTTACCTTCTCCATTTCTTCCAATCAATCCAATTCGGTCAGCCTGCTTGATTTCACATGAAATTTCTTCAAAGACTGTGTTTGCACCAATTGTTTGTGTGACATTTTGTATACTGCATATTATCATTATTCTCTTCCTCCGTTTTGAAGAGACACTACTTTGAGAAATTTAGAAAACTTGGCTTATCGCCATCCCTAAATATAGATAAGCCTTAGTTCCGCTTATGCAGTAAGAAAGGATTTATACTTTCTTAACTGCAAAAAAAGACGCTAGAGAGTCATTCTCCACCGCCTTTTTGATAATAATTCCGTTTGTGGGTAGATGTCTCCTACTGGTATTCTTTCCGTTATGTTGTCTTAAAAAAGGACATACGTATCCCTTGTAAAGAAACATCGGAAAAAATCGCATAACGCATCCAAAGATATTCTTTGAATTTTGCTATGCCACTACCAGTAATATTCACCTAACCCACCTCCTTTTAAATTTAGTTTATTCGAAAAACTGTCTTTAGTCAATAAGAATAAAGAACAGCATCTTTCTCTAAGGATTTTCATAACTGTTTTATTAACGATAAATTTAAAAAATTGGTACAATAAATCCTAAAATATAAGATAATAAACCATTAAAAATGTTAATATGAACTTATAATAATTTAACCTTTCATTTGCAAGTACGTTGAATCAGAGAATTACATAAGAGTCTTTTAACAAAGGGGAGAATATTTTTGTCATTCACACTAAAAGAAGCTACCATATCCAAAATGCAGAAAGAAATGGAAACTGGAAACTTATCAGCTAAGAAGCTAACAATGATGTACTTGGATAGTATCGCCAAATACAACGAAACTATTAATGCTGTCCTAGAAGTCAATCCTGAGGCTTTACATATCGCTGAAGCATTGGATATTGAGCGAGAACAAAATGGATCACGCGGTCCGCTTCATGGTATACCTATCCTGGTAAAAGACAATATCGATACTGGGGATAAAACACATACCACTGCAGGTTCACTAGCTCTGGCAAACAACTATGCAAAAGAAGATGCCTTTATCGTGAAAAAGCTGCGCGAAGCAGGTGCAGTTATTCTCGGAAAAACCAACCTGACTGAATGGGCAAATTTTATGACAGACGATATGCCGAACGGATTCAGCTCGTTAGGCGGCCAAGTAATGAACCCATATGGCCAAGGCAAGTTTGATGTTGGGGGATCCAGCGCAGGCTCTGGCGCAAGCGTTGCAGCTAACCTTGCTGCAGGGGCAATTGGTACAGAAACGAGTGGTTCAATTCTCAGCCCGGCAAGCAGTAACTCACTTGTTGGCATTAAACCTACTGTTGGGTTATTAAGCAGAACAGGAATTATTCCAATCTCAAACAGCCAGGATACTGCTGGTCCCATGACTCGAACCGTGGAAGATGCTGCCACTTTATTAGGGGCGCTTTCAGGTGCAGATTCAAACGATGCAGCTACTTCACTTATCAAGATCGCTCTTACACAAGATTATTCCTCAGCCCTGAATATAGACGGATTAAATAAAGCCAAACTTGGCATTTCACGTGATTATCTGGAAGGACTTGATGATGAAGAACTAACCATAATTAACACTGCTTTAGCAGATTTACAAAAATCAGGTGCAGAATTGATTGACCCAATTAGCTTGCCCACCAATTTAAACGATGTTAATGTGCTCCTTCATGAATTTAAAAGTGGGGTAAATGCATACTTAAAAGACTTATCCAATAACTTCCCGGTTCATTCGTTAGAAGAAGTCATTCAGTTAAATGAATTTTATGGAGAAGAAGCGCTAAAATACGGTCAAACTGTTCTCGAGCAGTCAGATGAGAAAAGTGGAAAACTAGTTGAGGCAGAATATATTAATTCGCGGTTAAATGATATTCAGATGTCACAGGAACAAGGTATCGATTTGGCAATGGATGAGAATAATCTAGACGCAGTAATTTTTGCAAATAATTACGGTGCCGGTATTGCGGCAAAAGCAGGTTACCCTTCCATAACCGTTCCAGCAGGATATACAGCAGAAGGAAAACCAGTCGGCATTACATTTACAGGAAAAGCCTTCACAGAAGAGAAACTTATCGAATTAGCATATGCCTATGAACAAGCAACAAAACATAGGAGAGCACCTGAAGTTTAAAAAGAAAGCTACTACCTTTACTACAAGGCAGTAGCTTTCTTTTTATCTATCATGATACAAAAAACAATCTTTCGTATGATCGTTAACCATCCCTGTTGCTTGCATAAATGCATAGCAAATAGTCGGGCCAACAAACTTGAATCCGCGTTTCTTCAGGTCTTTACTCATTGCCTCTGACTCTTTAGTAGAGGCGGGGACATCAGCATGCGAATCCCAGCTGTTTAGAACGGGTTCGCCACCAACAAAATTCCAGATATAACTGTCAAAATTACCAAATTCCTCCTGAACCTGTAAGAATGCTTTTGCATTCGTGACAACTGAATTCACCTTGAGTTTGTTCCGGATAATCCCCTCATTGTTTAACAGCTCTTCAATTTTACCTTCATCATAATTACTAACGATCTTGGGATCAAAGTAATCAAAAGCTTTTTGGTAATTTTCTCTTCTCTTTAATATCGTGATCCAACTTAAACCTGCTTGAGCACCTTCCAATGAAAGCATTTCAAACAATTTCTGATCATTATGTGTTGGTCTTCCCCATTCATGGTCATGGTAATCGATATATATTTGTTCATCAGTTACCCATTCACAGCGTTTTATATCCATTTGCTACTCGTCCTTCTTTTCAATTTCATTTTCTTCATATGAAATCCAGTCACTGAAACTTCCAGGGTAAAGCTTAACATTTTTATAGCCTGCTTTCTTCAAAGCTAGCACATTCGGACATGCGGAAACCCCTGAGCCACATGACACGATTATCTCATCATCTTTAGATAATGAGGAAAAATTCTCTTGAAGGTCAGTGTCATTTTTCCAGTTGCCATTCTCATCCAAAACATTCTTCCAGAAGTAGTTTTTGGCTCCAGGAATATGCCCTGCTTTTGGATATAGTGGTTCTGTTTTTCCTAAATAACGATCTCTTCCACGTGAGTCAATTAATACTGCAGAATTATTATCCAGTTTTTCTCTTACTTCATCAATGTCAGCAACCTGGTTTTCACGAAAATTCGGCTGGAAATCTGTTGCAGATAGAGTCGGTATTTCCGATGACACCTCATGTCCTTGCTCTACCCAACGTTCAAAACCACCATCTAAGAGATATACGTTTTCATGACCCATGTAATCAAGCAACCACCATAAACGCGCGGCGAACATATCATTTCGCTGATCGTAAATAACAACTGTTGTATTATGATCAATTCCAATGTTACCGATTTTTGCAGCAAACATATCCATATCTGGTAATGGATGATTACCACCGTGTTTCTCTGCTTTTCCTGATAAATCCTTGTTCAAATCCAAATAAACTGCATGTGGAATATGACTTTCCAAGTAAGCTTTTCTCCCAGCCTCAGGATCATTCAACTGAAATCGGACATCCACGACAATAGTATTCTCTAAATTGTTTTCCAACCGTTCTTTAAGCCAAGTAACATTAACTATCACTGACATAATCGCCCCTCCTCCTCAATAATTCTTCCTATCTTATATTCTAAACTATTTTCTTCTCCCTTTCTAAGTTTATGATAAGATTAAAATAAGGAGATGAATACATATGAAAAAAGATCTAATCGAACGCCTAACTAGATATGTGAAGATCGATACACAGTCTGATGAAAGCAATGAATCTACCCCGTCTACACCAGGGCAATTTGAACTTGCCAACTTATTAGTAGATGAATTGAAGACGATTGGCATGACTGATGTAACAGTCGATGACAACGCATATGTAATGGCGACGCTGCCATCAAATTCGGATAAAGAAGTACCCACAATTGGATTCCTGGCGCATCTGGATACTGCTACTGATTTCACCGGCAAAGGTGTGAATCCACAAGTGGTGGAAAACTTTGATGGGAATGACCTTACATTGAACAAAGATATAGGAGTAGCTTTAACTGCTAAAGACTTCCCTGAGCTCCCGAGCTACAAGGGACACACCCTGATAACCACAGACGGGACAACCTTGCTTGGCGCAGATAACAAAGCAGGAATAACTGAGATTATGACTGCGATGGATTATTTGATCAATCACCCTGAGATTAAACATGGAGACATACGCGTTGCCTTTACACCTGACGAAGAAATTGGCCGCGGACCTCACAATTTTGATGTGGAACGATTCAATGCTCCATATGCATATACCGTCGATGGTGGCCCATTGGGAGAATTACAGTATGAGAGCTTTAACGCTGCAGCTGCTAGAGTTACCTTCAAAGGCAACAGTGTGCACCCTGGAACATCTAAAAACAAAATGATAAATGCCGGAAAATTGGCAGCGGAATTCATCAGCAAATTCCCCGAACTCGAATCACCTGAGCATACAGAAAAGTACGAAGGCTTTTACCACTTGATTTCCGTAAATGGTGATGTTGAAAAAACTGTCGTAACATATATCATTCGTGATTTTGATAAAAATAATTTTAAATCCAGAAAAGAAACAATGCGTAAATTTACGAATGACATTAACAAAGCCCATGGCGAAAATTGTGCAGAACTGGAAATGGCTGATCAATATTACAACATGCGTGAAAAAATTGAGCCTGTAAAAGAAATTGTTGATATCGCCTATGAAGCTATGACAAATTTGAACATTGAACCACTTGTAAAACCAGTTCGCGGCGGCACAGATGGATCACAGCTTTCCTATATGGGCTTGCCGACACCGAACATTTTCACTGGCGGTGAAAACTACCACGGGAAATTTGAATATATTTCAGTCGATAACATGGAGAAAGCAACAAACGTAATTGTTGAAATCACTAGATTATTCGAATCAAAATAAGTTCCAAATAATGCTGGGTTCAGACACAATGAATCCAGCATTATTATTTAGATGATTTGGCGTCGACGAAATTCACACGTTAACTGCGAATAAAAAACGAAGCAACCAGGCCAGCCGATAGCAATAAAGCCAAAACGACAAAGGTGATAAAGTAACTCCCTGTTTGCATTAGACCACTAGCAATAATCGGGCCAAGTGATGCTCCAATAAATAATATAAACGTATATATTGATGCGGCAATTGCCCTGATGTTTCCACTCCATTCGCCAATTAACGTCATAATTGCGGGAAATGTTAGGGAAATACCGGCTACATAAACTACACTCATACAAATAATTACTGGTAAATTACTGTCTACCCCTAACATTACTAATCCGCCTACCGAAACCGCTAACCCCACTCGTAAAACCACTAACAGTCCTAACTTCTTTGCCAAAAATCCGGTGAATGGTGAAAGAATCATTCCAGCTAACCCCGCTGCCCGAACATAGAGAATTTCTTTATCCCCAAGGTAAAACGGTGCATTTTTCAAATAATCACCAAGTACAGTATACATACCAATAAAGGTCAGCAGTAACATGATCGTAATTACATAGCATAACCGGAAGTTTTTTTGAGCAAAGATCTTTTTCACTTGCTCGAAGTGATAAGCCATACTAATAGGAGTTTTTTCGCTTTTGGTTGTTGGCAATATTTTAGCAACTGCAAGCAAACTAACTAGGTATAACCCACCAAAAAGTATAAAAACAAAATACCAATCAAACGTTTGATCAATAAATCCTGCTACTACCTGACCGAAGATTCCCGCTGTTAAAAATCCAAAGCTAGTAAAACCAATTGTTGTAACTAGCTTACGTTTTGGATATACATCAAACACGTAAGCTAAGGCCGCTGGAGCAAATGCAGCTGAGATAAACCCTTGTAATCCTCTAAGTATTATTAGCCACAGGAGGTGGTTTGAAAATCCGACCGCAAAGGTAACCAGTGAAAGAACACCCAAACCAAATACAATCATTTGTTTTCGTCCATAACGATCAGCTAACGGACCCATAACTAAAAATCCCACCGCATAAAACAATGAAAATATGCTTCCCGTCCAGGCAGCGGTTGTCTGGGTCACTTGAAACTCTTTTGCAAACACACCAATAAGAGGAGTAGTCACATACACACTCGAGACAACAATCAACGCACACCAAAAAAGTAAAAATG
The DNA here is from genome assembly GCF_041949995.1 of Virgibacillus sp. JSM 102003. Taxonomy (NCBI): domain Bacteria; kingdom Bacillati; phylum Bacillota; class Bacilli; order Caryophanales; family Bacillaceae; genus Virgibacillus; species Virgibacillus sp. JSM 102003. Next base: position 110,268 of record NZ_JBHFQH010000006.1, on the reverse strand, counting down.
TTATCAAATTATAATTGGGTTCAACGTGCTTTGGCATGCTTGTCATAGTAGTCACACCTGTTCCCTCCAGTCATATTCACTTCAATATAACTATGAGAGAGGCGAAATAATTGTGTTTTTTCCCCAAAACCTTTAAACAAAGCTGTTTCGCAAGTTTAGTAAAATAGGCGTACTCTAATATTAAACAATATTCATACAATGATGCAAAAACCAATTCATGTAGACGGCCAAAAACATCAAGTGTTATGATATTTAATGGATTAAAGAAAACTATAATTTCAATACTACAATCGAACCAGAATCTCGAAAAGTGGCATTTAAGAAATTAAAAATAATTTTCCTCTATCCATGACACTTTTTTACGTTCATATACGAATAGTAGGATAGATAGAGAGATAACAGGGAGAGAACATGAATGCTCAAAAAAGGATTATCAGTCGCTTTTGTACTGATGGCACTATTATTTCTAGCAGTTGCATGCAACAATCAAGAATCTAAAGACCAAGATTCCAACTCAGCACCAACTAGTGAAAAAGATGGTCAGGATATGAAAGAACAACCAGAGGAAGATGTAACGCTGCCAGAGACGACTTTGCATAAAACAGACCAAGGTAAATCAGTTCAGTCCCTGCAGGAAATTCTAAATAAAGTAGGCTATTCACTTACCGTTGATGGTGAGTTCAATGCTATGACAACCTGGGCAGTTACAGATTTTCAAATGCAACAGGAAGGCATGCCTGTTTCAGGGATTTATAATAAAGCTACAAAAGATGCTCTTAGTAATGCGATTGAAAACGAATTATCAGTCGAACCAGCAGCAGGACTGGCAAAACCAGATAATGATAAAAGTACTGTCAGCAATCCACATGAAATTTTAACACTAGTAAATAAGGAACATGCATTACCTGCAAACTTTGTTCCTCGTAATCTAGTAAAACCAGATGTGCGATTCCCTTTTACTGAATCTCTGCCGAAAATGCAAATGCGAGAGGTTGCTGCAGGTGCGCTAGAGGAAATGTTTCAGGCAGGAGACAATGCCGGGATTGATTTATTCGCCCAATCAGGATATCGATCCTATGAGAGACAGGATGCTATTTTTGCCTCAAACGTTGCACAACACGGCGAGGAAGCTGCCAACACCTTTAGTGCAAGGCCTGGGGAAAGTGAACACCAATCCGGTTTAACAATGGATGTAACGAGTCCTGATATTGGATATAAATTAACAGTCGAATTTGGTGAAACGGACGAAGGACAATGGGTGCAACAGCATGCTGCAGAATACGGCTTTATCATTCGGTACCCTAAAGGTAAGGAAGATATCACCAAATATCAGTATGAACCATGGCATTTGCGCTATGTTGGTCAAGATGCCGCTAAGGAGATAATGCAAAAAGGACTAACCTTGGAAGAATACCTCGGGGTAAAATAGAGTTGATATAAATGATGATTGATTACGTGATTGCCCAAAGTTACTTTAGCGGACATCAGGTACGCTATTTCATAAAAAACAATCATGATTATGATGTTCTCAGCCCCAGAACTCAAGCGTTTTCTTTCGTGGATGCATATCTAATTTTGTCGTGGTGTGATTTGTAATTGTGAACTTGAGCGGGGAATTTGTGAACTTGAGCCGATTTTGTGATAACTTGAGCCGAATCATTCCAAACTTCAGCCGAATGTGTGACAACTTCAGCGAATTCAGCTATTCAGCCGCAAAAATTAGAAAACTTGGCCTTCGTTAAAGGGATTCTTATGAAAGCGTATTTTGCTTTCTTAGAACCCCTTATACTCTGGAGTGCAAGACTTTGGGCGGGTGCCTTTAATTGCACTCATGCAGTAAGAAAGGATTTATACTTTCTTAACTGCCTAGAAATAACGGAACGTCCGCTAACTAAGTATACGATTATCTTTTAATGATTCAATTCTTACATCTTTATGTATTAACGGCTGCTCTCTTCTTCAGCCACCTGTTTCACACGGTTTACAAACTTCACAACTACTTTGTTGCTAATGGCTAACTTAATCAATAGTTTCATGAACCATTTTAGTGGCTGGTTTGTTGTTTCATAACGAAAATAAGTTTTATTATCATCTAACTTTTTCAGTTCATAGTAAGCAGTGATGTCAAACATATTAGCTAGTATAAAACCAACCTTCACCTCTTTATAATCAGGCTTATTTTGGTAAAGTAATGTCTCCACATCGTACTCTTCTACACGTTTACCTTCCTGATATTTTTGACGATGAATACTGCCCACTCCCTCATCCGTGACCTTAACTGGTTCATTTGCAATAACATTTGGCATTACTTTTTGCATATCTTCCAACGTGCCATCTAACAGTTTCCAGACTTGTTCGATAGGTGCGTCAATTTCAATTTCTTCTGACCATTTTTTCATGTCAAAAAAACCCCTTTCTTCTTCTATATTATACCAGTGAAAGCGGTTAGAAAATATATAAAATTACGAAATATTAGAGGGGTTAAAAGAGAGAAGATTTTCTAAGAGGTTAAACTATTTCATGTGCGGGTTTTTCGCCACTGTCAATTCGCGTATCAAGCGCTCGAATCCGTTCCAAGGCTACATGATCTTCTATGGTTTTATAGTGATGATTGCCATTAAATTCTTCATCAGCTTCGTCGGCAAGTGCAACAACTTTCTGCAGTGGTTTTAATTCCAGCTCACCATTAGGTAAATACGAATCTGTATGCAACAGAATCGCGACGGCAATTTCTTTTGCCACATGACGATCTTCTCCAATGCGGACGAGCAGTTTATGTGCACGACTTGCCCCTTTTATTGCATGAATATCACTTTCCTTGTATAGCTCATAATCCCATTCCCCATCACGATACCACGTATAATGTCCAATATCATGTAAGAGAGCTGCCTTTGTTGCATGGTCTGGATTAACATCATATCTTTTGGCAAACATATAAGCATATTCTGCAGCAGCAATCGCATGTGCAGTACCTGAAAGCTTGAGGCTTTTTTGGGTGATTGGGTGTAAGAAAATATCTTCTAAAGATACATTGCGCATTCTAAGTCCTCCTTTCTTTTAAAATAATATACTTTAATTGATAATAACCGATTTATGGAATTTTTAAACATGTGACAGCATACCATTAAAAAAATGATTACTTTTGATTGTTTTTGAATTTTTATGATTGATTTATGAAAACGTTTCCTTTATACTGAGACTATCAAAATATTAGGTGGTGAACAGATGCTGACTACCGAACGCCATGAAATTATTTTAAATTTATTAAAAGAGAAACAAACTATCACAATCCAGGACATTTCTGACGCTACTTCAGCTTCCCAATCGACAATACGCCGCGATCTAACAGACCTGGAAAAATTAGATAAACTAGAGCGCATCCATGGTGGAGCTACTTTAAGTGAACGGAAACTGCAAGAATACAGTATATCGGAAAAATCAGCCAAAAACCTTCAGGAAAAAATAACTATTGCCAAGTATGCTGCTTCACTAGTGAAAAAGGGAGATTGTATTTTTCTTGATGCAGGAACAACTACACTGCAATTAATTCCTTTTTTACAGGATAAAGAAGTAGTCGTTGTTACAAATGGACTTACACATCTGGATTCATTAATTGAACATGGAATCCAAACGTATTTAACTGGAGGATTTATAAAAGTAAAAACCAGTGCACTGATTGGACCACAAACTATTCAATCACTTAAAAGTTACCGATTTGATAAATGCTTTTTAGGCGTAAATGGCTTCCACGAGGATTATGGATATACAACACCAGACCCAGAAGAAGCAAGTATTAAACATACTGCCTTTACACTCGCAAAAAACGCGTATGTGTTAGCAGACCACTCAAAGCATAATAAAGTAAGTTTTGCTAAAATATGCGAACTGCAGGATGCGGAGATCATCACAAGTAACATTAATGAAGAAGATTTAGCTAAACTGGCAAAAATCACCACCGTAAAGGGGCTTTCATCATGATCTACACATGCACAATTACACCATCAATTGATTACACAACTTACCTCCCAGTGTTTGAACCAGGGAAATTAAATCGTTCAAGCGAGGTTTACTACTATCCGGGTGGAAAAGGAATTAATGTATCCAGAGTGTTGCAGAGACTTCAGGTAAAAAGTATAGCATTAGGATTCGCAGGTGGATTTACCGGTGATTATATTAAACAATTTTTACAGCAAGAAGGTATTGAGACAGCGTTTGTCGATACTCATGAAATCACCCGGATTAATGTCAAAGTGAAGTCCGACCAGGAAACAGAGTTAAACGGACCAGGACCAACCATTAACCAGGAGCAGCAGCAAGAATTACTAAACAAAATACAACCGTTACAGCAAAACGATTGGTTTATATTATCAGGGAGTCTTCCTGATTCAATACCGCAATCATTTTACCAAGCAATCTCAGAAATATGTAATGAAAAAGGTGCCCGTTTTGTACTCGACACATCTGGTCCAGCTTTAAAAGATTTAATACAGACAAAGCCTTTTCTAATCAAACCAAACCAGCAAGAACTTGGAGGTTTATTTGATACAAGTATTTCAAGCAAGCAGGATGCCTTCTATTATGCAAAAAAGCTTGTAGACAGAGGCGTACAAAATGTCATTGTCTCGTTAGGTGGTGATGGTGCAATACTTGTCACGAAAGAGCTCGCACTTGAAGCTATAGCCCCTAAGGGAAGTGCCGTTAATACGGTAGGTTCCGGTGACTCATTAGTATCTGGTTTTATTTCATCTTTTATAGAAACCAACGATCCCCAAGAAGCATTTCGTTATGGGGTAGCAAGCGGGAGTGCGACGGCATTTAAAACAGATTTATGCAGGAAAGAAGATGTCGAATCACTGGTAAGCCAAGTAAAAATTAACTCATTCCAAGAATAGGATGTGAAAATATGAAAATTACAGAACTGTTAAAAAAGGAAACGATTATTCTTGATTTAGAGGCAGGTTCCAAGCAGGAAGTACTTACGGAATTAATTGGGCAACTTGATCAAGCAGGTAATCTAAATGACAAAGATGCCTTTACAAAAGGAATTCTGGAACGGGAATCACAAAGCACTACAGGAATTGGTGAAGGTATTGCCATTCCACACGCCAAATCCAGTGCAGTAAAAAGTCCTGCAATTGCATTTGGCCGATCTCCTGGTGGTATTGATTATGAGTCACTTGATGGCCAGCCAGCACATTTGTTTTTTATGATCGCTGCAAGTGAAGGAGCAAATAACGATCATTTGGAAGCCCTGTCCCGCTTATCAACCTTTTTAATGGACGAAAAATTCCGTAAGAAGATACTTGATGCAACTACAAAAGGAGAAGTTCTGCAAGCCGTAACTGATAAAGAGGCAGAGGTGGATGCTGAAGAAGAGCCAGCCGAAAAGGCAGAAGCATCACAAAAAATTCTCGCTGTAACAGCTTGTCCAACAGGTATTGCACACACGTATATGGCAGCTGAGAAACTGTCAGAAACAGCCAAAGAAATGGGTATCTCCATCAAAGTAGAAACAAATGGATCTGGTGGTGTAAAAAATTGCCTGACAAATAAAGAAATTGAAGAAGCAGACACCATTATTGTTGCTGCCGACACAAAAGTTGAAATGGAGCGTTTCGATGGAAAGCCTGTAATTGAAACCGGTGTTGGAAAAGCAATACATGAAGCAACTGACCTATTAGAGCGTGCACTAAATAACGACGTACCTATATATCATGCTGAAAAGTCAGAATCAGGCAGTAGTGAGAAAGAAGGACGCAGCGGCTTCTACAAACATTTGATGAACGGCGTTTCCAACATGCTTCCATTTGTTGTTGGTGGTGGTATTTTAATAGCCATTTCATTTTTCTGGGGTATCGAATCGGATAACGAATTTGCTAATATGCTTAATACCATCGGCGGCGGAAAAGCATTCTTCCTAATGGTACCTGTGTTAGCTGGTTTTATTGCATCCAGCATTGCTGATCGGCCAGGATTTGCTCCAGGTATGGTTGGTGGGCTGATAGCCACAACTGTCACAGGCGCTGAAGGTGCTGGTGGTGGCTCTGGTTTTCTTGGTGGTTTGATTGCAGGTTTCTTAGCAGGTTATGTAACATTACTGATTAAAAAGGCTTTTGCAGGATTACCAGAATCACTGGAAGGTTTAAAACCAGTCTTATTCTATCCGTTATTTAGTATCGCAATAACTGGGTTGATCATGATGACAATTAACCCGCCATTAACAAAAGTATATACAGGACTTTCATCATTTTTAGAAGGTATGGGTGGGTCTAACCAAATCCTGCTCGGACTTATTTTAGGTGCTATGATGGCGTTCGATATGGGTGGACCAGTTAACAAAGCTGCGTACACATTCGGCATTGCTATGCTAGATGCACAAAACTATACGTTTATTGCCACTGTTATGGCCGCCGGCATGGTACCACCTCTAGGAATGGCACTTGCAACAACATTATTTAAAAATAGATTCACGAAGACAGAACGTGAAGCAGGTAAAACAGCATACGCTCTAGGTGCATCCTTTATTACAGAAGGTGTTATTCCATTTGCTGCAGCTGACCCTGCGCGTGTTATTCCATCAATCGTGGCAGGTTCCGCAGTAACTGGTGTCCTGACAATGATGTTTGATATCGCCTTACGTGCACCACACGGTGGGATATTTGTAATTGGTCTTGTCGATGGTGGAGTTGGTAAAATTTTATTATATCTAGTAGCCATTATTATAGGAACAATAGTAACAGCATTACTTGCTGGCTTACTGAAAAAGAACGTAGGAAAAACAGCGTAAACAGAACAAAAGCGCAAGCGCCTGTTCAGCGCCGTATGGACTGCGCTCAGCGCTGCGGGTGGGTCGACGTTGCCGCGCAAAGCGGCGGTGTTAGTCGATCTTCCTTTTCCCGTGTGAGATAAAGGATACACGAAGAGCGTAAGCGATTCGATGTTGACTTATCGTAGACACGGAGAGGGAAGTCCACTAGGCGCTAGGCGCTGGCCGGTGAGAACGCCACGTCCTGTGGCGTCACCGGCACTAGTACGTCCTGTACGTCGAAGCTGGACGTGGCTGATTCGGAAGTCCAATTATCCACAATACTTAAATTTTATAATTTCCTAAACAACAAGCCAAAGCGCATCCTTTTTAGTCTTGGATGCGCTTTGGCTATTTAATTACTTAACATCGATAGAAAATCCCTGGTCATCACCGATCGTTAAACTAACCTCACCGGATTCACTAAAGGAAAAAGGTTCAAGTTCATAAATTTCCTCGATTTCATATTCATCTTTCAAACTTTCGGAAGTACCTTCAACTAAAGTTACGGACGGACTCCAAATTTCTTCTTTACCTGAAGGATATTCTAGAGTAATTCTGCTATCGTTCTTTAAATTTAAGTTACTCCAAGAAACTAAATGAATGTTAGATTCCTTGTCTTCAGTCACAAGACTATCAGCATAATAGCCAATTTCTCCGATATCTCCAAACACCGTATAATTACTGCCATTCACTTGAATATCAAGGTAAGGAGGCTGATACGTAATTTCATGATAAATACCATATGAAATAGATAGTACAGCAGCAATGGAAAGCCCTATAATGAGCTTAGGAAATGTTCCCTTTTTAAAGCTGCTCATAAACTCCGAAAAGGTCGCAAACTTATCAATCACTACTAAAAGTATTATAAGGACTATGAGGGAAATACCAATTACAATATACATGCTTTATGTCACCTCTTTCATTTTTAAGACATAACGATTCGCTTGGATAACTAGATTCTATTCAATTGAGTTTGCGATATTTACTACATCTTCAATCGAAAAATGGGACTCCGAAGCGTCAGGAGGCTCCATTATAGATAACTCATGAAGATGTCCCTTGTCATTTTTCCATTTCAAAGCATTTCCTCCTAATTTTTCCACAATTCTAATATCTAATGTTACCTTATCATATCTATGTAAAAAATAAACACATAATTTCTAACTTGGATTTATCTAAATCTCGGTATCCCTATCCCTTTGCTCCAAAATTTAACACCTGCTTTATGGTGTTTTATTGTAATTCAAAGTACTACTATAGTTGATTGGAACGGAGGGCGGCGACTCCTGCGGGAATAACATGAGCCTTGAGACCCCGGAGTGCCGCTAAATGAAGGCCGACTAAAACCGTCCTTTGCGGACAACGTCGGCATACCCCTTGCCGGGGCAAGGAGGCTCAAGCCATGCCCGCGGAAAGCGTCCGCCTGCAGTGGAAATCAACAGGCATAGCACATTTCCAATAGTTATGATTTACTGCTCAATTATTGTAATTATGAATTTGACTCAAGCATGGTACTTTTAAATAAAAAATTAGCTTTGCCAATTGTTTTGGCAAAGCATTTTATCCCCATTAAAAAGGCTTCAATATCATTAAGGCAATTACTATTAAAAAAATAACATTTTCAATGCGCTCGAAGAAAAACAGTTTTTTGGAAAGTATGAAGTATTCAGCTGGAATCTTATCACCATTGTGTTCCTTTAATATCGTCTTAATAGGCTTGGATCTTGGTGATAGTACAGTAGGGCCAAATCCTAGCGCTATTAAATACAATATTAAACTGATTACATACCAGCCTTGTTCAAATAAATATGGATGCAGATACCCCATCAACAAGCCTGTTATCAGCAGCAGCGTCCCACCGACCATTACAAAGATATGCAGTTGGTTACGTATTATGTAAGCATGCTTTAATTCAGTCAGTGTTGTTGCTTTAGTCACAATATAAATCATCACAAACCCTGGGCCCATACCTAATATCGCTGAGAAAACATGAATAAAAACAAGCAACTCATAAAATGTCATTTTAATTGCCTCCTGGAACAAAAGCGCAAGCGCCTGTTTAGCACCGTATAGACTGTGCCCGCGCATCGCGGGTAGGTCGACGTTGCCGCGCAAAGCGGCGGTCTTAGTCGATCTTCCTTTTCCCTGAGATAAAGGATACACGAAGAGCGTTAGCCATTCGATGTTGACTTATCGTAGACACGGGGAGGGAAGTCCACTAGGCGCTAAGCGCTGAAGCTGGATATGGCTAATCCGATACTCTAATTATCCAACAGCACTTAAATTTTATAGCTTCATAAGCTCAAGTAAAACTTGGTTCACTGCAATCATATAAATTTACCTGCATAGGGGCTGTGACATTCCACACATTTATTAGTAACTTTGTAACAAATTTGTGTCCAAAATTAGTTCAACCCTACATATCGTTTCAGAATTGAATCGACCCTAGGACATACGACTCCCCAAAAATATTTAAATGAACAAGCAGATAATAGAGCTGATATAAGGCTTTAATATCCTCATAATCATCCCTCAAAGGAAAACGTTCTACGTAAGCTTGATAAAAATCCCCAGAATAGCCACCAAACAGTTCCGTAAAAGCAAGTTCAAAATGTCGGTCTCCATACAAGAATGACGGATCAATCACATATGGGTTGCCACCTGCGCCTACAAGCCAATTTCCACCCCATAAATCACCATGTAAATAAGATGGTTTAACATCATCAGGTATCCACTTTTCCAGTTTCAACAGTAATTTTTCCATTCGGAGTCGTCGATTTCCCGTAATACTGTTTTGCTCAATCCCTTGATCCAGTTGGGCGGAAAGTCTGCTATCCCGGTAATATTCCAGCCAGCTTGAGAATAATCCATTCGGCTGTGGCAGTACGCCAATGAATGTATCATCCGGAAAGCCATGCTGATTGTTAAAGGTCTGATGCATCTTTGCTATTCGATCACCTAGCTTTGCTTCTGTATCCTGCGCTTTTCGTCCTTCAACCCAATCCATTACAAGAAACGCATTATTTTTTTCATCAGAATATGCCAGCACTTCAGGAACAGAAACCGAATTTGTTTCCCTGATTAAACGAAGACCTTTTGCTTCCAGCTCAAAAAAACGATCCGGCGCATCCGTATGATATTTAACAAAATACTTTCGCTCATTTGTTTCAACAAAAAAGCTATCATTAATTGATCCACCGAATGTTTGCTTAACCCGCTTTAGTGTTGAAAAGTCACTTGCCGCATGTAATGCTTGTTCGATGAATTTGTTCATTATTATGCCTCACTTTCTATGACGTTTTTTTAAAGGAAAAGAAAACTATCGATAGATTCGTTGCTAAAAATAAACGATAGTTATCTATAATTACTTCCAGTAGTGTCTGAGATGTATCTACATATAAACCAGCGAATAATATAAGATTTGCGATGATGAGAATAACGATTGCCGTAAGCTGGCTGGTTAGCTTTCCTTTCAGAAAATCATAAAACGGATTTACTAAAAAGAAAAATGCAATAAAGTATACGATGAAATAGAGTACTACCACAATAATAGATTTTGTTATAAGTGCATTTACCGCAACATCATTCCCCATAATGTTTTCAACGATATAGAATAATAACATAATAGCAGAGCCAATAATAGTTGCGGTCATTATTTCCGATGTGTAATAAAGTTTCTTTAACATTAATATCCTCCTGGAACTATCTTTAGCACTATATTATCATGAAATTACGCTTTATCATGGAGCATTTTCTGAACTTTTTTAATTTCATAGAGAATTTCCTCTTTTTCCTGTTCGTCTTCTGCTTCCATACTCATTAGTTGGGTCAGTTTAAGTTTAAGTTCCCGAATTTCATTATCGTTGCTCGGATCACTTTCATTAGCACTGTTTTTGTGTTCCAGAAATTCATCATAGGTTCCAACATAGTCGATCATTCCCTGCCCTCCCAGTTCGATAATACGATTTGAGGTCTTCTTAATTAGATAACGATCGTGGGAAACAATGACAAGTGCTCCTGGATATGCTTGTAAAACATCCTCAATAACTTCCTTCGTATCTACATCCAGGAAGTTTGTTGGCTCATCCAACACTAGCAGATTGGCGTTGCTGAAATAAAGATTGAGAAAGGCTATGCGGCATTTCTCTCCCATGCTCAAGGTTGAAATCTGCTTAAAAACAGATTCCCTTGAAAATAAGAAACAACCCAGAATCGTTCTTGCATCAGTTTGCGTCATACCTGGCAATTCAAGCATACTATCTAGAATCGTCTTTTGTTCATCCAGATTTTCCAGTTCCTGTGCGAAATAGCCGATCTTCGTTTGAGGGTTTTGCCTTATACCACCCTTCTCGGCAGTAAGATCAGCTGTAATAAGCTTTAATAACGTCGATTTGCCTGAGCCGTTCGGACCTATCACCCCAATACGGTCGCCCCTGTATATAGAGGCATTTAAGTTGGTAAAAAGTTCCTGTTCCTTACTGTAGGAAAAAAATAGATTCTCTATTTGCAGCAATCTTCTTGCAGAAAAAGCACTGTCGTCCAGCTTTACGTTTAATTTTTTATCAGCTTGGGGTTTCTGCACTTTATTATTTTCCAGCCGTTCCAGTTCTTTTTCTTTCGCTTTGAACCGTGATACGTTTTTCTTTGCTTTTGAACGTGCGAAGTCATTTTGCCCTGCTGCTTTATGAGCCTGCTGAAACCATTGCTGGTAGTTTCGAATTGTCTTTAGTAAATCTTCTTTTTTCTGTTCTTGCTTACGATAAGTCGATTCCTGTGTACGTCGCTCAACTTCTTTTTGTTCACGATAAGCAGAATAACCTCCCTCATATCGTTTGCATTCATTTGCATTCAGTTCATAAATTGCATGTGCTGTACGGTCCAGAAATAAACGATCGTGAGAGACAAACAACACAGCACCCTTATAATTCACAAGCCATTCTTCCAGCCATTCAATCGTTTCTTTATCCAAGTGATTTGTCGGTTCATCCATGATAATACATTCCGGATTTTGCAAAATAAGGCGGGCAAGCTGAGCCCTCGTTTTTTGACCACCACTTAACTGGTCATACGAGCTTTCCCACACTTCTGAAGTTAGTTTAACTTGTTGCAGTGCAGTTTCTGCCTTAGGTTCCAAATTATATCCATCGAGTCCTATAAATTCATTATAGATTGCTGTATATTTTTCCATATTGATTTTGGATTGCGCTTGTACATACTCGAGCTTTTTTTTCAGGTGATAAACCTTCCCAGCAGCACTTTGGACAAATTCCAGGGTCGTTAGGTTTGAATCAATAGCAGGATCCTGTTCAAGCACACCCCAATCATCCGACGGAATAAATCGTTGAATAGCTCCCGCATCAAATGCTGTTTTTTCGAGCAATCCATTTAGAAGCGATGTTTTACCTGATCCATTCCGACCAAATAGCGCCACATGTTCACCCTGTTGCAGCTCAATATCGATGTTTTGAAAAATCATATTGCCGTTCCATTCCTTGCTAAGACCTTTCGCCTTAAAAACAAACATATCCATACCCCCATAGTAAAAAAACACAGGAATCTGCCTGTGAATGATTACGATGGAAATATGGATATACCGATTCACGGAAAAATTTTTGATTATGATTGCCACCCGTTAAAAGTACACACGTATCCCATTCGTTTCATTCAGACAGAAACGCTCGTTTGAATTTTTTCAAACTTGATTGGAAAAAACGCGGGTTTACTTCATTGTCGGGTAGGTCCTCCTTCAGTTAATCTTTCTTTTATCATACGGATGTGGTGCTGCTCTGTCAAATCATGCTTTTTCTTCCTTATACAATTTCATTGGATTTTCCTGCGCCTCTTCTAAGGGCATATGTACCATACGAATTTGACGTTCAGCCTTTGGTTTTTTTAACTCTTCATAAACAAACTCCGACTTTCCTAATCCTGCTTCAACAGCATCCTCAGCTGTGGCACAATAATATATTATATCAATCCCGGCAAAATACATTGCCGTCATACACATCGGACACGGCTCTCCGCTCGCGTACATGGTATATCCCTGTAAAACATGCGTATGCATCTTCTTCTGGGCTTTTCGCATCGCCTGTATTTCTGCATGTGCAGTAATATCAAAGCGTTTATGTAATTCATTGACCCCTTCCTCAACCAGGTTATTGTTTTTCACCAGGACTGCACCAAAAGGTTCACCACCATTACGAACATTATCTGAAGCTAACTCCACTGCTCGTTCCATAAATTTATCCATATTATAACCTCCTCGCATATTATGAAAGCAGCTATCTCCATCATAAGATAACTGCCTCTTCATTATATTTAACCTAACTTTACTGTCATTAATCGATAATGTCCAACCTCAAGCTGATCAGTAATTACATTTAGACCAAAACTCTCCATTCCCCCGACTAGAGGCTGTGCTTCATGTGGTACGTGTACCTCAATTATCATCCCAAGAGGGGCTTGTTTTACATAATTGAACACCTCGTTACGCGGATGTTCTCCGTTTAGAATTCGCTCACGCAGATCAATGATAGCTCTTTTCCCTTCCAACTGTACATCCAGCATCTTTTCACCCCAACCTGCCAAAGGCTTTAATACTTAAACTAGCATTTCATAACAAGGATGGCCACGTCACTTAGAGCTTTTAATGCATGGCGCTCATATGGTTCCATACGCAGTATCGTTTCCTGATTAATCGTATAACCCTCATTGTTAAGCGTGAATTCAACCTCACCTTTTTTAACAAATATAAACACGTGTTTCGGTGAGTCGTGCTCTTTAATTTCTTCACCAGCTTTTAATTTGATGTGCATAATCTCACGGTTATCCTCATCAAAAACCTTTTTCCCCTCAATAGGCTTCATTATCTCATGGTCTACTGTTATAAGTTGCATTCTGACACAACCTTTCATTATTTAAATTAAGTCTTGCCTACAGTGTAACCAATATCACAATGAAGTAATGTGATAAACATCACACATGACTATGTTTTTTAAGTCCATTGATTTTTACCGTCTCATCGGCTACAATTGAAAATAATTATCAGTTACACGCATATAGATTTATAGAGGGAACAACGAGGAGGACATCAAATGGAACAAACAAAAAAATCAACAGCACTTGCAACAATTATCCGTGAACGTCGTGCTGTTAAAAAAGGCTATAATGATAAACCTGTAACAGAAGAAACGGTGATGAACTTACTGGATGATGCAACATGGGCCCCAACTCACGGTAACCGACAGCCGTGGCGCTTTATTTTTGTTGGACCAGAGCAAAAAGAAACATTTGCCGAAAAAGTTGCTGCCACATATCCAGAAGAAAAGCAGGAGAATCGCAGAGAGTACCTGAATGAACCGAATGCATTCCTAATAGTTGTGATGGATGTACCCGATAATCAAAAGCAATGGGACGAAAACTTTGGAGCAACAGCATCCATGATTCAAAACTTTTGGCTGCTTGCCTGGGAACAACAGCTTGGTGTCGTATGGAAAACCAATCCACACATTTATGATCCAAAAGTAAAAGAAATCCTCGATGTTGGTGAGGATGAGAAAATAGTAGGGTTCATCCATCTTGGGTACTTTGATGAAAAGCCTATTAAAAAAGGTAGAGTACCAGTTAGCGAGAAATTCTCAACGTTTAAAGGGTAGTAGAAAAGGGTGTCATGTAAGCATAGCTTAATATGACACCCTTTTTTGTTAACTTTTTTTCAACTACAGGGCTGGTTTTGTGGCCATCTGCTGATTTAGAAGCTTATCTGCTCATTCCACCTTCTCTTCTGCTCATTCCACCTTCTCTTCTGCTCATTCCACCTTCTCTTCTGCTCATTCCACCTTCTCTTCTGCTCATTCCACCTTCTCTTCTGCTCATTCCACCTTCTCTTCTGCTCATTCCATCCTCTCTTCTGCTCATTCCATCCTCTCTTCTGCTCATTCCATCCTCTCTTCTGCTCATTCCATCCTCTCTTCTGCTCATTCCATCCTCTCTTCTGCTCATTCCATCCTCTCTTCTGCTCATTCCATCTTCTCTTCTGCTCATTCCACCTTCTCTTCTGCTCATTCCAACACTTTCAGGCATTATAAAAAGCCGCTGGAGTCACTTCATGCAACTCCTAGCGGCCAATCCTTTTCCTTATTCCTCATCCCAAACAGCGCTTTTCAGCATACTGTTTTTCTGATGACGATCAATTGCTAGCTCAATCAATTGGGTAATCAATTCTGGATAGGAAACCCCACTGATTTCCCACAGCTTCGGATACATGCTAATTCGGGTGAATCCAGGCAATGTATTAACCTCGTTTACATACACTTCTCCGTCCTCAGTTAAAAAGAAATCAACACGGGCTAAGCCTTCACACTCAAGTGTTTCAAACACTTCAACAGCTGTCTTCTGCACTTTTGCAACCATTTCGTCTGATAGATCTGCTGGTATTTCCAGCTTTGCTCCGCTTTCATCAATATACTTTGACTCATAGGAGTAAAATTCCGTTTGTGGCAAAATTTCACCAGGGACTGATGCGTTAGGATGTTCATTACCTAATACAGCACATTCTATTTCACGGCCAACAAGACTTTCTTCGACAATAAGTTTATGGTCATATTGAAATGCCTCGCTAACCGCTTTATAAAATTCTTCCTTCGATGAAACTTTACTAACACCAACTGAAGAGCCTTGATTTGCTGGCTTTATGAACATCGGTGTTCCAATTTTTTCTTTTATTTCGTCGTAATTAATCTTATCTTTTTTTGCACTTGAAAATGCTAAGCCATTTGCAACATTAATACCCGCTTCTTTTAGCAAACGTTTCGCGACATCTTTATCCATGCACACAGATGACCCCAAAACGTTCGAACCGACATATGGGAGGTTTGCAATCCGCATCATTCCTTGTATGCTGCCATCTTCTCCTAATGTACCATGGACAATCGGAAACACAACATCAAGCTGGTCCAAAGCACCTGCATTTGCTGCATGTATCATTTGATTATCGGTCTCTCCAGGCACTATTGCTATCGTATCGTTTGATTTGTTTAATTGAATTAATTTTGGGTTTTCAGCATTAATTAAGTAGGAAGATTGATCATTTATATGCCATTTACCTTGTTTATCAATCCCGATAAGAACAACATCATATTTATTTTTATCAATTGCATCAACAATATTTTTAGCTGATTGTAATGATACTTCGTGTTCAGCCGACTTTCCGCCAAATATAATACCAACTTTTTTCTTCGTCATCATCAGAACTCCCTTGAAAAAAATCATATATATCTAAAATAGCACAAAAAGGGTTGTTTGAAACAGAAGAAAATGATTTATATTAATTTATAATTCCACCCCCAAAATATAAATGGCTTTAAGTCTTAGTACTTTAAATTATGAAGGGCACTCGATATCCAACAGCCGTCGGAACGATTATCGTCAAGTTTCTCCCTGCCAACACGCCGGTTCACATAATTATATTTTTAGTAATCCAGGGGCACTACTATCATAGACAAATGGAGAGCAGTAAAAAGGTAATTGACTAGGACACTTTAAAAAACCTACAACTCACACTATAAGTTTTTTAAATACTTATCTTTTTACGTTTAATTAAGAGAACATTTCAGCTTCCTCCAGTATCCCATCCCTTATATAACATTCACGATCTCCATGGTCGGCTATTTCAGGGTCATGTGTAACTAAAAGAATAGTATGACCTTCACTATGCAGTCTATTAAGTATATCCAGAATCAGATTGCGACTGTCTTTATCCAGGTTACCCGTCGGTTCATCACAGATAAGAAGTGATGGTTGATTTAGTAAAGCACGGGCAATAGCAGTTCGTTGTTTTTCTCCTCCTGAAAGTTGACCAGGGATGTGATGCATACGATCATACATTCCTAATTGTTTTAGAACTGTAATTGCCCTTTCTTTAATTTCCTTGAGTGGCTGATACGGGATTTGTGGAAGCATAACATTATCAAGCACAGAATATTGCTCTAACAAGCGAAAGTCTTGAAACACATATCCTATTTTTGTGCGACGATATATCTGTAATTCTTTTGCTGATAGGTTGGATAAGTTTTGACTTCCATTAGATATTTCGCCAATGTCCGGAGTAACCATTCCACCGATACAGTTAAGCAATGTTGTTTTACCTGATCCTGATGGCCCTAGAATAGTTAACCAATCACCTTGTTTAATTGTTAAATTGACTTTGTTTAACGCATAAATTGGATGGTCTTGTGAGCCATATAATTTAGATACTTCATTTAAATTTACTGCCATTCTTACTCGCACTCCCATCATGAAAGTTTTAACTTTTTCTTTAGCATTACCCAGATTACAACGGATGATAAGACCAGGGCCATAAGGTAAAATCCGATTATGGAAAAAAGTATAATCCAGATTATTGATAGTTGAAATCCGTACAATAAAACATAAATACCTGTACTCAAAATTGCTCCCATAAAAATTGCTCCACCAGTCCACATTGCAATTTCAGAAAGTAACAATTTGTATATGTGCCGATGTGCCCAACCAATCGTTTGAAAAGTAGTTAATTCTATTTTTCTAATGTTAAACAGCGTTGTTAACCCCTCAAACATCGTGAATAATGCTAGTAGATAAGCACCAATAATGATGAGCATTTGAAAGGAACCTGACTGAACATTGATATATTGTCCTAGTGTGGTCAAATCTGTTTGGTCAATCGTAGCTTGAACAGCTAAATACACAAAAGTCGATAAAGCACTTACAATCATCAATTGGACAAAGGGTAGTTGGATATATTTCCTGTAGTATTTTAAGTTACTAATTATCAATCTACCGTTGGACTTCTTGTTCGAACGTTTCTTTTTAACTAATTTAGTAGAGAATTTTGTTTTCATCCCCAGTAATATAAAGATTAACATAGCTACAAATAATGCAGTTTGTATCAGATAAATAAAGGAGGTTAATTCATAAATTTTTTGTAAGCCGAAGAAAATAATCATGGAAAAGGTTAATCCAATTAGACTTAATAATGAAAATTCTGTTGCCATTTTTTGTTTGATATGCTTTTTCCGCCAACCAAGCTGAGAGAGTAGTAATGCTTCACCTTGCTTTTCAACATTTGCAAATAATAACCTACTTAGTAAATAAACCAACGTTACAATAGCAAAAGCAACTGCGAGTATGATACTTGTTCCATTCCATCCTTTTACAATATTTGCGGCGGCACCAAGCGTAGTCCATGGTTCCAACACCGTACCGACCCCTTCT
This sequence comes from Virgibacillus sp. JSM 102003, assembly GCF_041949995.1. Taxonomy (NCBI): domain Bacteria; kingdom Bacillati; phylum Bacillota; class Bacilli; order Caryophanales; family Bacillaceae; genus Virgibacillus; species Virgibacillus sp. JSM 102003. Next base: position 92,210 of record NZ_JBHFQH010000006.1, on the reverse strand, counting down.
ACATCCACCTTCATTTGCTGGCGGGAAGCCCCGGCAACGACATCTACTTCAAAACCTTGATTCGCAATATTTTCGGCTACTCGTTTTATTTTATTAGCTGCAGCTTCTGTATAACTCTCAATCCCTGCCACTCGAACTCTGATGGCATCGATGGGTTTTTTCCCTTTTATCACCTGAGCAGATTCAATTGTTGTTACACCATGGGCTGGTGCCGGAACGAAACTACCAGGATAAATAGTTTCATGAACTTTCTTACCATTTGTTTCAAGCACTGTTGGGGTCAAACTATAGATGCCTAGTGGACTTGCGGCTAATTGATTTTCTTTGCTTCCAATTTTATACGACCCAACTGTTGCAAGGAAGTATGGGGGGCTTTCGTACATTCCAAATGGTTTTCCATTTTCCGTAATCTTACGATAAGATGGAATATTCTCATACGTTCCTATCTGAGTTCTGAAAATGGAACTGTTATTTTCATTATTTATTTTAGATACTGAAAGTGTTTTATTTTCTTCGTCAATTTCATAATTTATATTTGACGTCGTATAGTACATCGTTAATCTTCCATAATTATAGCGACTAGACCCTGTATTTTTCACGATATCACCCTGCTTGTTCACCATTAGGCGTATTGAATCGAACGGATCCAGTTTATCTGAAAAGTTTAATTCATACTCACGTGTTCTTTTCGCAGGATAATTATAGACATATTGGAACATCTCGTTGTATTTTTGTTCATCTACATTCCTTGCCTCGAGTAAAAATTCATATTGTCCCAGTCCAAATTTAGTTATAATCTCATTCGTTTGTGATGGGCTGATGTTTAAAAAATCCGTTTTTGATTCTACAGTTATAGGAACATCAGGATCTTTTAACTTCATGACTCTTACAATGGGGGAATTATCAAAGCCTCTATTGTACATGTTCTTTTGTCGTTTACTGAGGCTGTCATCGCTCAAGTCTTTAAATGAAAACCCAGTTAGTTTCGTTTCACTATCGGGATTAATTCCCACTAAAAAATGATATGTACTTGGTAAAATAAACATTGGCGGGCCAGGACCGCCAAATGGACTATTCTTACTTGCTAACCTCTCGAAATTATCATTATTTACAGGCTTGCTTCGTTTTAACATCATTTCAATTCGTGGATCACCAATTTGAAATTTATTCAATCCGTTGGAAGTATAAAACTTCGCAGTAGAACGAATGGATTGTTCAGGCATAGGAAGGGAATAGGATTTTGTTATACCAGTGAAGTATCCTATAGCGGCAACAGGAGCAGCAACATCAATTTCTTCCTCGGATTTTATGTCCTTCCAATCATCTATTGAAATGCCACCCTTACCATAATTAAGGTAATTTTCTTGAACAACTCCATACTTTTTTTCAATGTTATTTCTTGAATCGTCTGGACGAACTAGTATATCGTAGCTACCACGGGCGTTTTCAGTTATATTTTCTTCAATCTGTGCTTGATTTTTTTGTAGGGTCAACAAAGAGATAGGTAATGTCAGTAAAATAATGGCTGTAGCTAGTATAAATAATAATGAGAACGTCTTTCGGCTTTTAAGAGACTTGATGATTAGTGCTAACATTAACTCATAACCCCCAATAAATAATAAATGAACAGAAGAAGAGGAGCAGTCTCTTCTTCTGTTCAAAAACAATTAATATGCTGTTTGTGTTATATTCGCACCGTCAGTATCGCTACCTCCACCGGCAGACGAAACCCTTAAATATTGAGACCAAGTTTTAGATGTTTGTCCAGGGCTTAGGTAATATGTTGAATCTCCTGAATATGATGTGAAGTTGGCACTAGGATTATAGAATCCACCACCATTGTCATCATCAAAATCAACAAAATATGTTCCGTTACCTCCACCCCAAGAGATAGACCAATAGTCGGTAGCAGAACTTCCTTGAATTGTATCATTCCCTGATGTAATTGAAGCGTTTGTTGGAATTCCTAACGTTTGAGCATCCGCACTAGCGGCATTACCTCCTAATGCTAAGATACCCACACCAAATGCAAGTGCAACAATCAATTTACCAAACTTTTTCATCCCTCAATCCTCCCAATAATTAAATCTGCAGATGTTGTTTGTAATCACACTTTTATTGTAAAGGCTGCTTCTAGTAAATTAGAAGAAGTAAATTTAGAACTTGAATCTAGTAGTTATTTGACCAAAAATCTACTAACTTTACCTCACAATAGAATCATACTTCAGAATATGGTGGAGTCAGGAGTCAGCGGACCGGGCTGATCATCATCATGCGCAAGAGACGGTGTAGCTCCAAAACTAAACATAAATGCCATAATTGCTATCAAAAATAGTGTTTTCTTCATAGTTTTTTTCTCCCTTCATGAAGTTAGAATAACTATAATATAAAGCTATTGATATAGCATAAATAGGGAAAGGGAAATTCCAAGTTATTTAATAGTTAATCCAACAAATTTAGTAGGTATTGTGCAGCCTTTTATCTATTGTTTTGATAATAGTGTTTGCCCAATTCAGCACTCAGTTTATTTGCCAATGTTTGAAGGTTGCTATGGATGCAGTTTTCTATTGCTTTTTCCATTATACTTTGATATAGCTTTCCTTCACCTTTAAGATTAAGTACCTTTGCCTTTATACTTAACATTTCATTAAAAGAATAAGGATGGATCTCTTTATTTATTACATCAAAAGCCTTTTCTGTATATTGATCAACCATTGGGAAGTTCTTTAAATCTAAATACAACAAGGTTAGATTTCTATAAACATAAAATTTCCCTTTATTTAAATCAATAATAGTTAGATATTCCAGACCCTTATTATAATGATTTAAAGCTTGTTTATAATTGCCTATCTTATGTTGAATATTTCCAAGATTGTACTCAATTTTCGAAAGCATTTCCACATCTCGAATGGACGACATATAGGATTTGACTTTGTTCAATTGTTCAATGGCAACTTTATTGTTACCTAACAAATTGTTCTGTAGGGCTATCGTGATCATAGTACGATGTTGTTTATAAACCAGATGTAATTCAGCATACAGATTATAGGCCATATTTGAGTAATAAAGGCTAGTTTCTATATTCGGTAAAGTACGTTGCTTAGTAATACTTATATTGTAAAAAAGGTCAGCTAAATCTTCTTTTGCCAAATTTAATTTTATAGCCTTTGTGTAATATTCGTCCGCTTTAAAGAAGTCTTGTGTAATAAAGTAAAAGTTTCCACAGGCTATAAGAAAGTATGGTAACTCCTCACCGGTGTTATTCATAGTTTCAATATCTGTTAAAAATCGTTTAGATTGTAATATTACTTTTTTTGCTTCCTTATATAGATGAAATTTAAGTCTATAACGAATTAATATACTATATATACGTAAATAGGAGGTAGTTGAAAAAGATTGGCATGCATAGATAGAAAGAAGTGATATATCTTTTTCCGTAACTGAACCACGTTCCCGAAATTCCCTGTAGATTCGCATGATTTCGTTTTCATCAAAGCTACGATTAAGATATAAATCTTGTGCGGGCATATTTAATCTATTGGCAACAAATTCAATAAATGATTTGGAAGGGTGAATTTGTCCATTTTCAATACGACTTAGATATGTAGTTGAATACTTATCATTTAATAGTTCTATTTGCGTAATCCCTTTTTGGACACGTAATTGTTTAAGAAGTAAGCCAACTGTATTCATAACAGTCCTCCGTGGATTCAGATTATTAATACAATTGTAACAAATATGTAATAATAGTTAAAAGTAATTAGTATGTTTTTATATATAAAAAACGAACAGCGCCCTATTTACTGTCCGTTTTTCCGATAGTTTATGCCAACTTCTCTGTCAGCTTCATATATTCGTTTATCGCTTCAATAGTTGGTTCCAGAGATGCTTCCCAAAATTCCTTCTCTCCAATATCCTTGTTGAGGAAACGACTTGCTAAATCCTCTACTGTCATTTTTCCAGAGTTTTGCAGCAAGGCATCATATTGTTCTGGAAATTGTTTGCCTTGTTCTTTTGCTATAGCATAGATACCATTACTGAACAGATAACCAATGGTATATGGGATGTTGTAGAAAGCTAAATCTGTATGAAAAAAGTGAGGTATGGTCATCCACAAATACTTATTATTTTCATCCAAAGCATCGCCATAAATTTTCTTTATCATGCCTTCCATTAAATTTGAAATTTCATTTGCAGTCAGCGGTCCTTGCATTCGTTGTTCATATAGCTTTTGTTCAAATTCAAACATAGCTGGTACAGTAACCTGATACTTTAACCCATTTAAAATTTTCATTTCCAGTAGGGGCAATTTATCTTCTTCACTTGATGCATGCTCAATAGCAGCATCCAGTACTAAGTTTTCCGCAAAGGTAGATGCAGTTTCCGCAACACTTGTGCTTATTTCTTGTGTAAAAGCAGGCTCATCTTGCAAAATATAGTTATGATAAGCATGTCCAAGCTCGTGGGCAATTGTCACAACGTCCTGATAGCTACCTGTGAAGGTTAGGAAAATTCGGCTTTCTTTTTTCAGTGGCATAAAAGCACAAAACCCGCCATGCGTTTTACCCTTGCGATCTTCAGCTTCAATCCAACCTTCTCGAAATGCCCTCTCAGCAAACTTACCAAGCTTGTCGCTGAACTTATGAAACTGGGTAATAATAATATCGGCAGCTTCTTGATAAGAAACTTTCTTGTCAGAAGTAAAGCTTGGTGTATCCATGTCATACCAGGCTAGTTTTTCAAGCTCCATTACTTGAGCCTTCCGCTTAAAAAATGTATGAGCGACTTCTCTATTTTCATTTATTGCTGATACCATTGTTTGAACTGTTTGTTCATTAATTCGATTTTCTTCCATCGCTTCCTTTAGCACATTGTCCCAGCCACGTTGTTTATAGACATCAAGCCTGAAACCATTAATCCTGTTTAAAACTGTTGCAAAGGATTCTGCTTGTTCCTCACATACCTCAACGATATTCCGCGCAATATTTTGCCGCACAGATCGATCACTTGAAAACAGGTATCTTCCTGCTTGCCCAAACGAGATTTCCTCTTGCTTACCATCTTTTTCAACAGGGAATCGCAGAGCACCCATCATTTGTTCATAATAATCCTCCCAGCCAATAAACCCATTGACGGAAAGCTTATTTATCATCTTCTCCATTTCTATCGGTAACTTATCGTCCATTTTTTGTTTGCGCTCTTCTAAGTAAAATTGATATTCTTTTACTTCGTCGTGATTCATTAAATTTTTCCACTTGGCTTCTGAAATTCTCGCCAAGATTTCGTCTAAATCAATTTTTAGTGATTCATAATCAGCTTGAAGCTTTGCGCTTTCATCCACTAATTTAGATACATCTGGATCATCAACATTTACCGCATAAAGACAAACCATAAATTCATCCAGTTCAAAAGACGCTTGCTTAAATTCCTGGATTTGTTGCAAAAAATCAATTAAATCTTGCTCAGAATAAAATTGATCAAACGTTTGAACAATTTTCTGAAGCACTTTCATATCATGCTTTAACTGCGAAATTAATCCATTTAAATCACTTGATCCTTTTCCACCTGCATACAGAGTATCAAGACTCCAGTTCTCGCTAATTACTTTCTCCATTAAAAATTCCTCCCTTAGACTCTCACTAGCTAATAGTATAGATTATTTCTAAATTTCATGTATCCGCCCCAAGCCTTATTAACCATCATGACCAAGGTTGAATTTGTGGTCTTCCACAAGCTTGTTGCTTTTTCCAATCAGGTAGTTGTTTGAATAAGTTTACGTTTTCACTCAAATACTTAGAACATCGAGTGAAGTGAGATGTTAATCTACCCAGATTGTATCTTGGGACTGACGGAGGATGAAAGATGTAAGCGAAGACGATCAATGACAATAAAGGTGTTTCTCAATACGAACGGGGCATTTTGTTAAAACATGGAACACCTCATGTGAAAAGGGGCATTTTCAATAAGATCATTATTTGTTGTAAATGCGTCTTAAGTTTTGTTATTTCTTAATCAGGGTACATGGTGATTATTGTTTAGAAAAGAGGGTTGGAATGAATCAAACAAAATTGTGGACGATCTCTCGCGATAGTTTCTGGTTTCTTCCCATTGTATATGGGTTATGTTCAATAATTGCAGCAGCTGTAATAACAGCCTTGGATGTTTGGTTAGTCCCTAAAGTATCCAGCAGCATTCCGAACATTTTACTTACAGGTCAAAGTATAGCCAAGCAGCTTTATTCTGCTTTAATCACAGCTGTGCTGACTATGACAACGATAAGTTTTTCGACGATTATGGTGATGTTAACGACGTATTCATCCCAGTTTTCGCCACGAGCACTTCAGGACTTTATGCAAAGCAAAATCACACAACACGTGTTAGGTGTATACACGTTTGGATTTATTTTTGTACTGATTAATTTATGGTTATTAACAGAGACAAACCAAAAAGACTTGCTTAGCCCCTTTTTCACCGTTATTATTATGATTATTTCGCTCGGCTTTTTTATTTTATTTATCCATTTTTCGGCACGTTGGGCGCAAGTAAACTTCCTTATTGGCGTCATACGTAACAAAACATCGGAATTAATAAAAGAAACCTTTTCAGAAAGAACCTATGGAGAACATCAGCATTGGGACCATTCCCAGATTGAAGTCATTAGAGAGAAAGATAGACAAACGATTAATGCCAGGCGTTCGGGCTATATTCAACAAGTAAATTATAATTATCTTATTAAATGGGCTACTAACAATGACATGGTGTTAGAGGCAACTTTTCAAGTCGGTGATTATTTACCTAAAGGAATGTCGGTTTTTTATTTTTGGTCTTTAGGAAACAGAAACGATAATTTAGCCGAACACGACCGTTTTTTGGTAATCGGCAATGAACGTACGGATCTACAGGATATTGAATTTTCGATAGAAAAGTTAGTGGAGATTGCTGTAAAAGCACTTTCGACCAGTATGAATGACCCGAACACGGCAATTAACTGTATTCACCGCATTAGTGGCTTGCTTACGGAATTAGCTGGCAATTACCGTCCTGTTACGTATTATTCTGATTCAGATGGAGATTTACGATTAATTATGCAGCAAAAGTAATTCCGAGACTATTTATATAAAAGTTTTTACCAAATTAAGCATTACGGAAAAGATGACATTTCGGTTGTATATAGCATTATAGATGCATTATATAAGATTGCTCTTGTTAGTGAGGCGTCTATACAAAAAGATGTATGGCATTTCAATAAATACGTTTTGGAAGCTGTAGATATACAGAATCTTCCGTCATTGGACTATCAACACCTTAAAGATATAGTAGAAAAATTTGCTCGTCTTTCAGGAGAGGAATTGAATTGGGAATAAAAAAGGAACCAACCGACTACCTTAAGTTGAAGGCAAAAGCCTAATTCCAAGCGTTCTACTGAAGTCGAAAATCAGTCTTTAGTTAATTCTACTAAATAAATTAGCCAAATTTAAAAAATACCTTGACATTAGCAACAAACTCCCCTATGATTAGTAACAACAATTTAAATCGACTTAGCAATGACGAAGATTAGTAATCTGTATGAACACTTTAGAGAGCTGACGGCTGGTGTAAGTCAGTGTGCGCGTATAGATGAATGGACTTCTGAGCTTCCAAACCGAAACTTGTAAGTCAGTAGGCTTTGGCGACCATGTCTCATCGTTATACGAGACAAATATTAAGTAATTCATTACTTGATATTGCCAAAGAGAGCTGATTTTTCAGCTAATAAAGGTGGTACCACGGTTCCTCGTCCTTTTCGGATGGGGGACCTTTTTGTATTCAAAAAACTACATAATAAATCGTCGAGTAAGAGGAGTAAGCTTTTTGCAGCGTTCAAGAGAACCGGTGGTGGTGAGATACCGGTACGTGAATAATAGCCGAATGGACTTACGAGAGGTTTCCTGAATGGCAGTAGGGAAACACGGAGCTCCGCCGTTACACGGATAGGATATTAAGAATAAAAGCGGAAACGCCCGGTTAGCGACGTACGGACTGGACTGAGCCGAAGGAGATAAAGGAAACACGATGAGCGAAGCAAATCGATGTTGACTTATCGTACGGAGGTGAGGGAAGTCGCGCTAGTCGCTGGGTGTTGGAGCTAGATAAGATAATCAAAATAACCTGTTTTGTTTTCCCGTATCCGAATGAGATGGAGAAATCATCACAATCTCCAATAGAGGTGGCACCGCGGTCACAATCGTCCTCTGCAAACACATTCCATATGTGTTTTGCAGGGGACTTTTTTATTTTAGAAACCTGAAAGGAGTTTTACGAATGGAAACAAAAACTCAAACACTCGATTATAAGTTTATTAAACAAAACGCCGACACATTAACCCCAATTGGAATATACAAAAATCTTCAAGGAACGAAGAAATTTCTTTTAGAGAGTTCATTCCAACATGAGGAGAAAGGCAAATATTCCTTTATTGGTACAGATCCTTACCAGGAAATCATCGGAGAAGGAAACGAAACATCTATTTTCAATCATGGGCAAGAAAAAAAGGAACAACAAACAGAAAATCCTTTATCCGTTTTAAAACAACAGTTGCCCAAAATGGATGTAGATCTGCCGTTTCCATTTTTCGGGGGCGCCGTTGGTTACATCGGATATGATTCAATCCGTTCCTATGAAAACATTGGCGATGATTTACCTGATGCTATTGAAATGCCAAATATTCATTTAATGCTTTATAAGAATGTTATTATTTTTGACCACAGTGATGAATCGGTTTACTTAGTAGCCACAAACCTTGAAAAGCAGCCTGAATCTGTATTAGATGAACGTCTAGAGGAATTAAAAAAAGCATTATTACCAAATCAAACAACAGATCCAGCGACTGAGGGAGAGATTACATTCGAACCTGAAATGGATAAGGAAACATTTATGCGCAATGTTGAAATTGCTAAAGAACATATAAACCAGGGTGATATCTTTCAAGTAGTCTTATCACAACGAATGAAAGCTACCATACATGGTGATCCGTTTTTGTTTTACCGAAAGTTGAGAAAAACTAACCCGTCCCCTTACATGTTCTATATCGACTTTGACGATTATGTCGTTTTAGGAGCATCGCCGGAAAGTCTTGTTGAAACAACTGGTCAGGATATTATTACAAACCCAATCGCTGGAACGCGCCCTCGCGGCAGAACAAAAGCTGAAGACAAAGAACTGACCAAGGAGCTTCTCGCTGACGAAAAGGAAATTTCCGAACATCGGATGTTAGTTGATTTAAGCCGCAATGATCTTGGCCGAGTCTGTGAAATTAATAGTATTTCTGTTCCAACTTACATGACGGTAGAAAAATATCAGCATGTTATGCACATGGTTTCTGAAGTACACGGCAAATTAACTTCCCGTTTTTCGAGTATTGATGCTTTGATATCCTGCTTACCTGCTGGAACAGTTTCCGGGGCACCAAAAATTCGGGCGATGCAGATAATTAATGACTTAGAAACTTTAAAGCGCGGTGTATATGCAGGTGGTGTTGGTTACATCAGCTTTAATTATGACATGAATATTGCCCTAACCATCCGATCACTTGTTGTAAAAAATAGTTACGCCTACCTGCAGGCCGGTGCTGGTATTGTTTACGACTCAGATCCTGAGACCGAGTACAACGAAACATTGCATAAAGCAAGATCATTAATGGAGGTGACGAATTATGATTTTACTAATTGATAACTATGATTCATTTACCTATAACATTTTCCATTACTTTGCCAGCCAAGGTGCGGAAGTAAAAGTTTGCCGGAATGATCAGATTACCATTGAAGAAATCTCTGAAATGAATCCGGAAGCTATCATTATATCCCCTGGCCCCGGAGTACCAGAACAAGCTGGGATCTGTACAGAGGTTGTAAAAGAATTTCATAAAAATACACCGATTCTGGGTATTTGCTTAGGGCATCAAGTAATCGCACATGCTTTAGGTGCTGCCATTAAACAGGCAAACACAATTAAACATGGGAAAACATCCTTAATCACACATAATGGGGACGGATTGTTTAATTATATGACACAGCCGCTTGAAGTAATGCGTTACCATTCGCTGGTAATCAACCAACAAACATTACCAGACGAATTAGAGGTCGTTGCCAAGTCTTTAGAGGACAACGAAATTATGGCGATTAAACACAGACAGTACCCAGTCTATGGCATACAGTTTCACCCTGAATCAATCGGCACTTTAACTGGTATGAAGATGATTCAAAACTTTTTAGAAATAATCGGAAAGGAGTTTCGTCATGAAAAACTATCTTGAAAAATTATTGAATAAAGAAAACCTTAATCTGGAGGAAATGAAAGACGCCACAGCATACTGTTTCTCAAATGAAGTTAGTGAGAGTGAACTCGCTTCTTTCTTAACAGCATTACGGGCTAAAGGAGAAACACCAGAGGAAATCGCTGGTCTTGTTGAAGTTGTTCGTTCTGAGTCAAACCAAACCACAAATAGCCTGCCGAATGTGATGGATAATTGTGGTACAGGTGGTGACCGCTCATACAGCTTTAACATCAGTACGACCGCAGCGTTTGTGATTGCCGGTGCTGGTATAACCATCGCCAAGCATGGCAATCGGAGTATTACAAGTAAGACAGGAAGCGCAGACGTACTGGAACATTTAGGTGTTTCGCTATCCTTTTCAAAACAACATGTAGAGGAAATGCTTCACGATAACAACATCGCCTTTTTATTCGCTCCACATGTTCATCAGGGAATGAAGCGATTCATGAAAGTACGCAAGGATTTACGAATACCAACGATTTTTAATCTAATTGGACCACTAACAAATCCTGTCGAATTAGACTCACAGCTTTTAGGTGTTTACCGTCGCGATATGCTGCCTATGCTTGCTGAAACGCTACACAAATTAGGTAGAAAGCGCGCACTTGTGATAAACGGTGCTGGACATATGGATGAGGCATCACTTGCCGGTGAAAACCATATCACATTACTGGACCAGGGGAAAATCACTTCATTTACACTGCATCCATCTGAGGTCAACTTGCCTGTCTATGATAATCAGCAAATCCGTGGCGGAGACGCAAAGGATAACGCAAAAATTTTACTGCAGGTTTTACAAGGAAAGCAAGGTCCCTATTACGATACGATACTTCTGAATGCAGGCCTTGGAATATTCGCAAATGGTGCTGCATCATCCACTCAAGAAGGTATTACGAAAGCTAAGGAAAGCATCGATAGTGGAGCAGCATTGGAAAAACTGCAACGGCTAGTGGAATACAGTAATAAAGTTTCAAGTGAGGCGATGTAATATGACTATTTTAGATAAAATTGTTCGCCAAAAGGAAATAGAAGTTGAGCTATTAAAAAAACAGCCATTGCCTGAATTTTCGGGGGATGCCAAATCAATTAAAAAAATTGAACACTCCTTTCATAACACACAGCAAATGAATGTTATCGCTGAAATTAAACGCTCCTCCCCATCAAAAGGAGAAATTGATATGGCGGTCGATCCGGTAAAACAAGCAAAGTTATATGAGTCATGTGGTGCTGGCGCGATTTCTGTCCTGACCGATGAAACATTTTTCAACGGTTCGATGGAAGATTTACGAAACGTTCGTGAGGCTGTCGATCTTCCTATTCTTTGTAAAGACTTTATGATTGATCCGATTCAAATTGACCATGCAAAAGCTGCAGGTGCTTCGATAATTCTCTTAATCGTCGCTGCACTCTCAGATAATAAGCTTCACGAACTATTTGAATATGCAAAAAATCAAGGGCTTGAGGTGCTTTGTGAAGTTCATGATGCGAACGAAATGACGAGAGCCCTCGAACTTGGGGCATCCATTATTGGGATTAATAATCGAAATTTAAAAACCTTTGACGTTGATTTGTCTGCTACAGAACAACTGGCATCGATAGTGAGCAATCCAAATACAATACTGATTAGTGAAAGTGGTATTAAATCCCGCGATGATGTTGTCCAAGTCGGCAAAGAGGATGTAAACGGCATACTCGTCGGTGAAACATTAATGCGTTCCAATAACATAGCAGCGCTTTTCAACGAATTGAAAATCCCCATAACAAAAGGAGGTATACCAAATGCTCGTTAAAATTTGTGGTATAAAAACTGTAGAAGCTGCCAAAGAGGCTGTTAACGCTGGTGCAGATTATATCGGATTTGTTTTCGCATCAAGTAAACGGCAAATCACACCAGAAAAGGCGGCACAGATTAGTGCTAGCATCCCTTCTTCTGTTAAAAAAGTTGGTGTATTTGTAAACGAATCGGAAAGAAATATTTTACAGATTGCCGAGCAAGTAGGATTAGATGTTATTCAGCTTCATGGTGATGAGACAGCTGAGTTTGCTGCAAAGCTCCCATATACAGTAATTAAAGCATTTCCGATGCTTACGGAACAAAAAAATGCCATGCAATCATATCCAAGTGATTATTATCTGGTTGACAGTCCAAAAGGGCCAAACCGTGGCGGTAATGGAACAACATTTGACTGGAATCTATTACAAGACCTGAACCTATCGAAAATTATTTTAGCAGGTGGACTTAACCCTGAAAATGTGCAGTCAGCAATTACAACTGCAAACCCTGCAGGCGTAGACGTATCAAGCGGAGTTGAAACAGATGGACAGAAGGATTTAGCCAAAATAAACCAATTTATCAGGAATGCGAAAGGATGAAGACAATGACAACATATACAATGCCAGATGAAAAAGGAAGATACGGCAATTACGGCGGGCGATTTGTTCCCGAGTTATTAATGCCAGCACTTCTTGAATTGGAAGAGTCCTATGAAGAAGCAATTAAGGACCCTGCTTTTTTAAAAGAACTAGATTACTATTCCAAAAATTACGTAGGACGTGAAACGCCGCTTTACCATGCCAAGAATTTATCTAATAAATTAGGCGGACCTTCTATTTATCTAAAACGTGAAGACCTCAACCATACAGGCGCACATAAAATTAATAATACCGTCGGTCAAGCGTTATTGACCCTTCGAATGGGAAAAAAGAAAGTTGTCGCAGAAACCGGTGCCGGCCAGCATGGTGTTGCTACCGCTACAGTTTGCGCACTCCTTGGCCTTGAATGTGTTGTATTCATGGGTGCAGAAGACATTAAGCGACAAAAACTGAATGTCTTCCGAATGGAATTGCTTGGCGCTAAAGTCGAAAGTGTATCACAAGGAAGTGGAACACTAAAAGATGCTGTTAATGAAGCATTACGCTACTGGGTAAGTCATGTTGAAGATACGCACTATATTATCGGTTCCGTCGTGGGGCCGCATCCTTTTCCGAAAATCGTCCGTGATTTCCAATCTGTTATCGGTGAGGAAACAAAGCAACAGTACCATGCGGAAACAGGCACTCTACCTGATGCAGTTATTGCCTGTGTTGGTGGGGGAAGCAATGCAATGGGAATGTTCTATCCATTTATTCAGGATGAAAGTGTCAAAATGTATGGAGTTGAAGCAGGCGGAAGTGGGATCGAAACAAACAAACATGCTGCAACACTGACTGCAGGCAGTATTGGCGTATTACACGGAACTATGTCCCACTTGCTCCAGGACGAACATGGGCAAATAGAAGAAGCACATTCGATTTCTGCCGGACTCGATTACCCTGGAGTTGGTCCAGAACACAGCCATCTCCACACATCAGATCGAGTGACCTATACCTCCATTACGGACCAGGAAGCAATTGACGCATTTAAGTTCCTTTCCCAAACAGAAGGGATAATCCCTGCTTTGGAAAGTGCCCACGCTGTTGCATTTGCCATGAAACTTGCAAAAGAAATGGAAGCATCAGAGTCGATTGTCATTTGTTTATCCGGTCGTGGCGACAAGGATGTTGAATCAGTAAAAGACGTACTAGGAGGTAATCCAAATGAGTAACCAAGCCTTAGATTTAGCTCTAAAAGAAAAACAGGAAGCAGGCCAAAATATATTAATTCCATATATAATGGCTGGCGATGGCGGCCTGGATATATTGGAAGATCGATTGGATTTTCTGCAGGAATGTGGTGCAGCAGCTGTTGAACTTGGGATTCCCTTCTCAGACCCGGTAGCAGATGGGCCTACTATTCAGGATGCCGGAAATCGAGCACTTGAAAATGGAACAACGCTTACCAGTGTCCTGGAATCCCTGCAACGTTTTCGTGAAAGACGATCAATTCCCGTTATTCTCATGACTTATTTGAATCCTATCTATGCTTATGGTGTTGAAAATTTCGCTAAAGATTGTGCAAGTGCTGGTGTTAACGGTGTTATTATTCCAGACCTGCCATTAGAAGAAGAAGCAATCATAATAGATTATTTAAAGAAACATTCTATTTCATGTATTCGCCTTGCTGCTATGACAAGTCCTAGGGAACGAATTGAAAAAATCACGCAACGTACGGAAGGGTTTCTCTATGCTGTTTCTGTTACTGGAACGACAGGAGCACGAACAACACATGACAGCAACGTAAAAACCTATTTACAGAAGCTGAAAAAATCAACAGAAAGCCCGGTGCTAGCTGGATTTGGTGTCTCCAGCTCTGAAAAAGCACACGAACTGGCTGCTGCTTGTGACGGTGTTGTCATTGGAAGTAAAATTGTCGACCTGTTTAATCAAGGAAAATCAGATGAAATTAGAGAACTGCTACTGGAAAGCAGATAAATAAACCTGTCACGCCTAGGCTCAAAGATTTTAAACCGAAGCGTGACAGGAACCAAATTTTATTCATTTTTCTGCTGTTTTCGTGCCTCATCATATTCTTCTTTTGTAATTTCACCCCTGCTGTGACGTTCTTTAAGGATATCAAGTGAATTTTTAGCAGGGTTCTTTTTAGCCCTGAAGCGAACTAGAATAACAATAAGAATAATCGCAACAGTGATAGATAAACCAAATCTGATGTAACCCTCTGTAAGTATAGATAACAGCATGATATCACCTCACTGTTACTATTTCCTATTTTGTTGGTTTTAAGCATATCAAATACATGACTTAACGAAACGGGTTCAGTTTTGGGGGAAATCACATAATAGTTAGCATGCATTTCGCTCCTATTGTTGAATAACCCATTTTTTAAAGGAATGAGGATCCGGTTTACTGTCTTGGCGGATCCTCATTCCGTTATTTCCTCGAAAACCCTCGTTTTAAGCATGGCGGTGAATCCTCGTTCCGCTATTTGTCATTTTTGCCTCAAATTCGGCTGATTTTTTGCTATTAGCGGAACGAGGATCCGCCTCACCCTTCCGAGAGCACCTTTTCAGCTATTTAGCGGAACGAGGATTCACTTCGATTGTATGTCGGATCTGCAATACTAATCCACTTTTTTATACGCCTAGATGATTTTTTCTGCCCTTAAACTAAGCCCGTCAGACTTAACGTATTATTTTTTCACAATCGGAATCCAGATTTCGCAAAGATGATCTTCAGCAGTTATATCTCCGTCAGTAGGGTACACCTCCAGTTCTGGACCACCCGCGTGTTCATATCCAGTTGCAGGAAACCATTCAGCAAAAATACGCTCCCAGACTTTTTGGATTGCATCAGGAATCGGACCGATAACCGGAAAAACTGCCCAGGTTGACGCAGGTATTACTTTTTCTTCCCAGTCGGAGGATGACTTCTTACCAGACTCAACCCCAATAAAATAGGTTAACTTTTCCTGTTCTTTGTCAAATTCCATGCAGGCACCGTAGATGACCTTTGCACCATAACTTTTCTCCAGTTTATCTGACACACCATTACCATTAATCTCATCCCAAAAAGCTGGAATCCTGCGAAGGTTTTCCCCATTAATTGTTGTCGTACGAATACCCTTGCCAACAATACTAAAATCTTCCTTTTCCACAATCCTATAATCCATTTCCTCATCACCCTTTAATTGAATTTGAAATGAGAGACGCGGGAAAGCCTTCAATTGCTTATTCTGATCACGAACGACAGATGGGCTTATTCCGTGTATTTTACGGAATGCCTTTGAAAATGCCTCTGGCGTTTCATACCCGTATTTAAATGCGACATCAATAACTCTTCTCTTTGAATGTATCAGTTCTTGTGCAGCCATCGTTAGCCTGCGTTTGCGGATATACTCTGCGACATTTACTCCCGTTAACATATGGAACATCCGCTGAAAATGAAATTTCGACATACAAGCAACTGCAGCACAATGTTCAATATGCAATTCCGCTTCCAGGTTCTTTTCAATGTAATCAATACTTGCGGCCATACGTTGAAGTCCTTCCACGTGCGCCCCTCCTTTCCTAATCCAACCTTAGCATTCTCGTGTTCTCATATCCTGTTATTCTATGCTATTTTAAGACAGCATCCACTGTTTTACACGACCCTTGCCATTGATCACATCTACTTCCGCATACGCACCATTAACAAATGTCATTTGAGGCGGGACATGACCACAGTCAATATCGTAAATGATTGGAATGCCCAATTCCGACTCAAGCTCCCGATAAACATCTTGTACCTGATAACCCTCAACCGGATGGTTTGCACTGCTTCGTCCAAACATGACACCTGTGCAGTTATCAAACCACCCAGCAAGCTTCATTTGAATCCGTGTTCGCTTTAAATCAGTTGTCGGCATATCACAGTTCTCAAAATACCATAGAATTGGTTCACCACTGATTGTATTCTTTTGAAAGTCTCGAACATTACCATATGGTGTGCCGATAAGATGCCTTATTACATCAATACATCCTCCAAGCAAACGGCCTTTTACTGAAACATCTTCATCATTGACCGTTTTCCACACCGTTTCTTCTGTTAAGTGAAAAACATGTGGAGAGGGGTTCTCATGATCCCACTCTTTTTGATACTTTTCCGATGAATGCTGAATTATGGAATCCCCATCTTCTGCTGACAGAACATTCTCCCACATGGCAGTGGTCTTGTCCGAGTATTCCCCGCGCAAATCTACCAGGTTAGTACCATGCGCTGTAGCAATTCCTGTCTTCAATGTAATAGATAGGAGCAGAACACTCGTATCAGAGTATCCTAGAATCCACTTAACTGGAATGGCGTTAAAATCTACCTTGTTAAGTATCTCCATTAGTAATTCTCCGCCCCAAGGCGGGATAATCATATCGATCCTTTCATCCTGAATCATTTTATTAAATTCAGCAGCACGTTCCTCAGCAGGAGCAGACTTCGCCTTTACCTGCGTCCAGACGGTCTCTCCGCATTCAACCTGGTACCCTCGGTCTTCTATTCGGTTACACGCTTGTTTGAACATATCATGCAGTTCAGGGTCGACACCTGAAGAAGGTGCTGTTACGCCAATGGTTGCATTACTCTTTAGCGATGGATAATTAATCATAATTGAGTTCCCCTCCCTTAAAATATTATTCGTTATCATATCACATTAAGGAATAATAAACAGCTTCCCCAGCAAAAAAAAGAACTGCCAAACACCCAAAAAACCGCACATCCTACAGGAATGTGCGGCTTTCCGTAATAATTCATGGGTTAAAATCTATTACAAGACTTGTATCGATTTATACTAAATTATATGTCCAAAAGCTAAAGTTGTACCGGCATATACCCTGCTGCAACCGCACATTATTGCTAATGTCCTAGACAAGTTACTCAGTTTTAATAGAATTAGACTAGTATACAGCTTAGAAAACTTGGCGAATGCCAAGTTTTCTAATAATCGTTTTACAGGTAATCAAGCTTATTTTCCTGTAAAATAAAGTAAAATAATATCAGGAGGTTTTAATATGCGATCCTTTAACGAATTACATTCCATTGACGAGGTTAATCAGTTTAAAGACAACCATCAACTAGCCCTATTATTTATTTCCCGCCCAAATTGCAGTGTTTGTCATGGTCTGCTACCACAAGTAAAGGAACTGATGGAAGATTATCCAGCCATTAAACTAGGTCATGTTAATGCAGACGAAGTACAGGAAATTAAGGGTTATTTCACTATTTTCACAGTACCGGTTATCTTAGTATTTGTTGAAGGTAAGGAATATGTTCGCGAAGCACGAATCGTTCACATGGACCTTTTTGATCAAAAAATTAATAAGATATATAAAAATTTAATTGGATAAAAATGAACAAATCGGCCACTTTCTTATTTATATACGACCTTGAATTCTTCACATACAACTAACATATCCTCGTTAAATTTTTTATCTAGTTCAGCAAGTTCATTCATGAAAAAGTCAATATGCGCATTTCTCCAATAGGAAAGGCTTTTATCCCCTTCCCCTTCCTTAAAAGCAAATGTTGCATCTACTTCATTAAACGGCAGTACCTTTACATCTATCGTTTCCGTCAGAGCTTCAGCATTACCCTCCCAATCGGTAATCACATTGAATTCGCCAACTTTTGGGAGTGGGTCATGATCTATTTCGTATAACAGGTGCAGTGAGCATGTCGCTGTTTTCTCACCTGACTTCACCAAATCCGCTAACTCTTTTGCCATTTCGGGACCATTGCCAAAAGGCCATGCGGTATATGACTTATTTTCTTGATTTCCTTCGTCGATTGTCTTTAAATAGTTGTTCCACATTATTTCTGCGTCCATCTGTATCACCTCTCTAATACTAATTATATACTAGCATTAGAAAACTTGGCATTCGCCAAGCCTTAATGGCGAGTGCCTTAGTTGCACTTATGCAGTAAGAAAGTATTTATACTTTCTTAACTGCTAAAAAGCCTGCCCCTGTGTATAGAAGCAGACTTTCATATGCCAGTTACTTAATTTCCATCCCATAAAAGTATAATTTATATTCTTTCTCGACGGGTTCTTTTGTTGTAATTTTTCCTTCATATAATATATCACCTGATTTTGTGTCGATTACCATGATAGTAGAGGATGAATCATTACCTTCATTATACGTTGTATTTAACACATACATTTTCCCCTTTGAAATTTGTACGTTTGAATTCACTCCAAATTTAGCATCTTCTTTGTTTTGCGAAGGAATGGCGAATTTGTTTTCAATGCTTTCGGTTTCCATATTATATAGGGCGAATTCACGTCCATCCTCAGTCTCGCCCATTAGATACAATGTAGATCCATCATATACTATTACTTCTTTATCTTGATGCTCTTTTGGAAAATCCAGTGTTTTCTTTTCTCCAGTTTCCAAATTATATGCTAAATATTGCGGATTGCCTTTATCAGCGCTTGTAACTTCACCTGCCATATTCCGATCAGCATTCGGCTCAATATTTTCCTTGTTTATAGAGAAAACAATATTCTTATGAGCATTTAAAACATCGGATTCCTGAAATAAACCGATATGTGTCCGTACATTTTTATTATTCTGTTCAACAGTTGCAATCTTTTCTTCACCATTTATACTTTTATTAGAGATGTCAAAGCTATACACATGCATTTCCTGATTTCCAAAAACATTGTCCGTCTGTTTTAGATAGTTTTGTGTAATAACTTTTAATTCCCCATCAATCATTTGGACATCTGCAACGTGAACGTTCCTGTACATGGCCCGATTTGGCACCGGGACATTAAATGTTACTGTTTCATTACTATCCTTATCTAGCACCTCTATGTCAAATTCTGTTTCACTTGGTGACTCGGTTAATGTTTGATTAATAATATCCACATATACCAGTGTACCTTTCGCTTCATAGAATGAAGATAAATTTCCGCTTTTGCCACGCATGAAATTCCGGTACTCATTCTGCAATTCATTCATCTTTGGACTATACATATTCTGCATCCGCTCAAAAAATGATAGTTCTCCCTGATAAGTTGATCCGTCTGTAGTAACCTGAACACCTTCACCTGGTCCATAACGACCGATACGATAACTGCCATCAATGATTACAGAATCTAATTCTTCTTCATTCCCGCTAACCTTTTCAAACACAATCTCCGGATAGGTGTTAGCCGAGAACGCTGATTTAACATAAAATGTTCCAATCGTAAGTACAGCGATTGTTACGATACCGATTAATTTCCAATAGCGTTTCATTCGATTACTCCTCTCACACCGTTACTTTTTTCTTCAATAAGAAATTGCTCATCCAGATAGATGCTGCTAGTACAACTATCCCCAAAAATGTTTCCATAGCTAGTATTTCAAGTGGGTACAAGTAGTTCTGATTAAAGACGATCATCAACAGTACAGGCAAGGCAAATACCACTAAAGAAAGTAGAGTATATCCGATTCCCATAAGAATTCCTTTCCACTTGTAGCTTCGCTCGAACAAAATAGCTGTGAATAATACAGAAACCACCATGAATCCTGCACCATAATATAAAATAAACTCGATAAAACTCTGAGGAACAAGGATTGCCAGGTATTCAAAATTAAGCATTTCACTTATCGCTAAGTCTGCTCTAAAGTCTTTCGGAACCATCCACTTCAAAATGGTGCTTTCCAACGGCAAGAGTATAAGCTGAACCGAAACAAGCCCGAGTACCATTAGAAAAATAGAAGTAGCCTTTGCAAAGAATACATTGATTCTTGCAGTTGGCAGCATCAGCAAACGATAAATAAATGTATTTTTGCCAAACCAGTCACGATACCAAATAAGAAAGATATAAAAGGCTAGCGCCGCTGCACATAGCGCAATCGGTCCCATAAACCATAAGCTACGTGCAAAGCTCAAAAATGACATCTGGCCATATTGTTCAATAAATTGTGATTGAGGCATTAAATCTTCATATATAGCTTTATCTGCTTGTGCTAAATAGTCATTGGCTTTGACGATAATGCCTGTAACTTGTACAATAATTGTTATGGCAATCAACACAAGATATACTTTTATAAAACGTCCTAATTCAAAGTTTACTAGTTTTAAATAGCGATTCATCCGTGGTACACCTCTCTCATTACATCGACTACTGACTTTCCTTCATTTTCCCGAACTTCCTCACTGTTGAATTCCTTTAGTACAGCGCCATTATCAAGTAACACAACTTTGTCGATTAAATGTTCGATATCATGTACTTCATGAGTTGTAATAATAACACCTCGACCTTCCACCAAATGACTTGTAAACACTTCTGCAATCTGTTCACGGCTGAAAATATCAATCCCTGAGAATGGTTCATCCATTAAGAGAAAATCAACATCAAGTGCCAATCCAAGCAACAGGTTAATTTTGGCTGTGTTCCCTTTGGACAAGCTTGCGATTTTCTCCGTTTCCTCTAACTTAAAAAAACCAAGTAATTCCTCTGCACGCTCTTGATTCCAATTCTTATAAAAATCCTGCATAAATTGCATTGCGTCTGCAATCGTCATTTGCGGCAACATGGTAATAGCATCAGGGATGAACGTGACTTTTTCAAAACTATGTTTATTTATTCTTTCTCCATTAATTAATATTTCACC
The DNA here is from genome assembly GCF_041949995.1 of Virgibacillus sp. JSM 102003. Classification (NCBI taxonomy): domain Bacteria; kingdom Bacillati; phylum Bacillota; class Bacilli; order Caryophanales; family Bacillaceae; genus Virgibacillus; species Virgibacillus sp. JSM 102003. The sequence goes on along the minus strand of NZ_JBHFQH010000006.1, from coordinate 70,886 downwards.
TTTATTAAGTGGTGTTAAGGCCATAATTGCGTTTAATATGGTCGTTTTACCAACCCCATTGATACCAATAAGGCATGTGATTTCACCTTTATTAGCAGTGAAAGATACGCCGTTCAATACTCTTTTACGACCGAATTTTTTCTTGATATCCTTTACTTCTATCATTTATAAACCTCCTACTCCTTGCTCTCTTTTTCATACTTTTCCTGAACTAAACTCAGCACTTCTTCAACCGGAACATTAATCGAACGGATAGAGGTAACGAAGGAGTCCACCGCTTCGACAATAAGCTCTTCTCTAACCGCACCAAGAATTTGTTCATCCTTCGTTATTCGACTCGGTAAATTCCGTTCTGTATAAATCAATCCCTGCTCCTCCATTTCCTTGTACGCCCGCTGCGCCGTATTCGGATTTATTTTGATCCTGTTGGCTATTTCTCTCCTTGAAGGAATCTCTTGCCCAGGCTCAAACATTCCAGTAGCAATCTGTTCTTTAAAGTAACGAATCACTTGAATATATACCGGGTCTCGATTGTTTAAGTCTATTTGCATAAACACAGCTCCTATTTACCTCGATGTAGCTTAACTTTTTCTGTGTATTAACCACTTAATACACCACACTCAAAAAAATCCGTGTATTAAGCAGTTAATACGCCTGTAAAATGTATTATACGATTAATACAGTTAAATTGTCAACATGTTTTATTAGAAATATTTCAGACCAGACACTAAAAACACTAGTCATAACTTCTTGTATGTTAAAATTAATATAGAAACTCGTAATTTCTGGAAGGATTGATTACATATGACTAATTCAATAAAACTTACATCTTTATCCTCTAAAGGTGGCTGTGGCTGTAAAATTGGACCTGCTGATTTATCCGAGGTCTTACGCTCCCTTCCTCCCACCGCTTCTAACCCAAATTTACTTGTAGGACTTGATACAAGTGATGATGCCGGCGTATATAAACTAAATGATGAGCTTGCAATGGTACAAACAGTGGATTTTTTTACTCCAATTGTTGATAATCCGTTTGACTTCGGCCAAGTTGCTGCAGCTAATGCAATTAGTGATGTATATGCAATGGGCGGAAAGCCAATAACTGCTCTTAACATCGTTGCATTCCCAATATCTACTTTAGATAAAGGAATTCTAGCTGACATACTGCATGGTGCCCAAGAAAAACTGGCTGAGGCAGGGGTTGCACTAGTTGGAGGTCATTCCATTGATGACAAGGAACCAAAGTTCGGACTTGCAGTAACAGGGACCGTAAATCCCCAAAAAATCCGAACAAATACTGGAGCTAAACCCGGGGATAAGCTTATTTTGACTAAACCAATTGGAGTCGGCATCTCTACAACTTCCATTAAAAATAACTTATTAAATGAAGAGGAAATAAACCGTGTTACAGAAGTCATGACAACGTTAAATAAAACAGCAGCTGAGACTATGGAAGGATATGATGTCCATGCCTGTACAGATGTAACCGGGTTTGGGTTACTGGGACATGCTTCTGAAATGGCGGGTGGCAGTGAAGTTGAAATCCGGATTAATTATAAGGATGTCCCTCTTTTGCCAAGAGTTAAGGAGCTTGCTGAATCTGGATCCGTACCTGGTGGAACAAAAAGCAACTTCAGCCATGTACAGGATATCGTAACCTATCCAGAGGAAATGGATCAGGTTGATAAATGGATTTTATGTGATGCCGTAACATCTGGAGGTCTGTTAATTTCCGTAGCAAATGAGGATGCAAACTCACTTGTTAATGATTTACAGAAAAATGGAGTAGAAGCTGCGATAATTGGAGATGTAGTAAACGGCGAAAATGGAAAAATTACCGTTCAATAGAATTAATTTTTACTAGGAAGTGACGAATTTATGTTTCAAGATATAACGTTACAGGATCTATATAATAAACAACATCATGAACCTCATACAATAATTGATGTACGCTCTCCAAAAGAATATCATAATGCCACAATTCCAGGCAGCATTAACATTCCCGTTTTTTCAGATGATGAGCGTGCTGAGGTCGGGACAATTTACAAGCAAGTTGGTAAGGAAGCAGCGAAAGAGCGAGGACTTGCCATTTTCTCTGCTAAACTTCCGGAATTCATAGCAGCGTTTAATCAGATTGAAACACCTAAAACAGTGTTTTGCTGGCGAGGTGGTATGCGCAGTAAAACGGCAGCAACCGTACTTGATTTGATGGGAGTAGAGGTGAAACGATTAACCGGTGGCTACAGAACCTACCGCCAATGGGTAGTCAGTATGCTGGAAAACCCAGAATTTAAGCCAGAAGTTCTTGTGCTGAATGGGAATACAGGGTCAGGCAAAACAGCTCTGTTAAAACAGCTTTCGCAAAAAGGTTATCCTGTACTTGACTTGGAAGGGATGGCTGGCCATCGAGGGTCCATATTTGGGCAAATTGGACTTGTGCCAAGTAATCAGAAGAAATTTGAATCATTGCTTGTTGAGAAATTGTTGCGTTACAAGGATGTTTCTTTTGTCTTATTAGAGGGTGAAAGTAAACGAATCGGGAAAGTAACGATTCCGGACTTTCTATATAACAAGAAGGAGCAAGGGATACAGTTATTCATCGATCTGCCAGTAGATGAGCGGGTACGAAACATCCTGGATGACTACCAGCCTTGGAATTCACCAGATGAATTTCTTGAGGCATTCCGACTTATTAAAAAACGCATACATACACCAATTGCTGCGGAAATTGAACATGATCTGCAAAATGGAAATTACCATAAAGCGGTAAAGCTGCTGCTAGAATATTACTACGATCCGAAGTATGAGCATTCGGCAAAACAGTACCCAAATGGAAGAAAAATTCACCTTCATGCAATTGATATTAATGACGCTCTTCTACAGATTGAAGGTGAAATAACAGAGGCGTCAAAAAAATAGAAAAGTGAGGGATTTGAATGAAACTTGGTGTACTTTCTGATATTCACGAAGACTTTAACCGCATAAAAGCCAAATCAGATATTATGTCTATTTTAAGTAAATGGATAACAATGAAACGTCCTGATGTATTTATTATAGGCGGTGACATGACTGATAATCCTAACAAATCACTCGCATTACTAAACCAGCTGCAGAAGGAATGTCCTGACACAACAATTCTTTTTGTCCATGGTAATCATGATATTTATGACCAGAGCTCGGTAAATGCTTATGAAACGTTACTTAAATTTCCAGGAAATCTCGGAAATGGTGTCATTGAACTAAATGACGACTGGGTTGTTATAGGTGATGGCGGCTGGTATGATTATAGCTACGGGGTTCCTGACTATTCAAAGAGCGATTTTAAAAAAGGAACATTTAACAAATTTACATGGCCTGATAAATTTTATGCCAATTGGGCTGAATCTGATTCAGATGTCGTTGGGCGCTACACACTCAAATTATCGTACTGGCTGGAGAAGTATCGTGACCGGAATATTGTAATGGTTACACATTTTGTTCCCTTTGCCAAATATGTAGAATATAAAAATGAGCCAAGTTGGGACTTCTTCAATTCCATGATGGGCAGTGAAAAGTTTGGTCAATTAGCTGAAAAGTATAATGTTAAAAAATATATATTCGGACATGTGCATAAACGATACCATGAACAGCACAATGGTATGGAAATTATCTGTAACCCCTTAGGATATTACCCACATGAATGGACACACGACTCAGCTGAAGAAGAAATAACTTCGACAATTAAAATGATTGAAATTTAACCTTTCCCAGATGTAATGTATAATTCATATTCCGTTCATATGAGTAAGCTATTCTGGTTTTAAAGCTGATTTAGTAAAGGAGAGAGAAACTTGAATACGTACAGTAAAACATTATTGCGATTTTCGGCATTATTTGCATTAATAGGTGCATTCCTGGGATCTCACATGGCAGGGGCAGGCAGTCTTGCGTTTAAAACCGTACACGCACACATATTGGTTGTCGGATGGTTAACCCTGTTCTCATGGGCAGTGTATTATAAGATTTTCACACCAGCTAATAAGGTGCTGGCAGCATTCCACGTCTGGACAGCCATTATTGGTGCGGTTGGATTAACTGCTGGCATGTGGCTTTATTACTTAAGACCATTTGATCTGGCTGATGGTTTAGTCACCGTCTTCTTCATCGTTGGCGGATCCATATTGCTCTTAAGCTTTTTATTCTTTGCAATACTAACATTTATGAAAACCGAAGATGAAAAATAAAGTAAATAAGAACCTGTCCTCCTATAAGCCTATGGTTGGACAGGTTCTTAATTATTTTAGTAAGTTGTCCAACGATTTATTGAGCTTATTAACATTTACGGGGTCTGTTTTTTCGTCAGTAAGTCTGTATTTCTCTTTTAGATCCTTGATTCTGCTGACACTTTTGTTGATTCTTTCCTCGGTAATTTTTCCTTTTTTAACAGCCTCTTTCAACGCATTAAAGACTGTCACCACCTTATTAAAATCATGCGCGACCATTACCATATCGCTTCCGGATTTTACAGACTGAACCGCTGCATCTCCAATATCATAATTATTTGTTATCGCCTTCATGGTCATGTCATCTGTTACAATCACCCCGTCAAAATTAAGCTGTTGCCGTAATAACCCGGAAATGATTTGTTGTGACATGGAAGAAGGGTATTCCGAATCAATCTCAGGCAGTAATATATGAGCGACCATAACAACATCTGCACCATTATTGATTGCTTTTTTAAAGGGAATCAATTCAAAATTTTTTAATCCCATTAGTGTTTTGTTGACTGTTGGCAGTTGAAGGTGGGAGTCAACCGACGTATCACCATGGCCAGGAAAATGTTTTATAACAGATATGGTGCCTTGTGACTGTATTCCTTTCATTGTCTGGATACCAAGATTACTTACTACTTTAGGGTCATCACCAAAGGACCGCTCACCAATAACAGGATTAGCTGGATTGCTATTCACATCAAGAACAGGAGCGAAATTAAGGTTAAAACCAAAGGACTTTACCATCTTTCCTAAATGTGATCCTATTTTATAGGAATACTCCGGGTTATTCCTATCCCCAATTTCACCGTTAGCAGGAATCTTTTTTAAGTCACCAGGAAGCTTGGAAATCTTCCCACCCTCCTGGTCAACTCCAAGTAGAATGGGCAAATGATTATCGCTATTTTCAGCTTTGATTTTGTTAGCCAATTTCACCGTCTGCTCGGGAGTTTGCATATTTTCCCTATATAAAATAATCCCTCCGACTTTATAGTTATTGACAAGTTTTTTTGTGTCTTTTGTTAATGTTGTCCCGGAAATTCCTGCAACTATCATTTGGCCAATCTTTGCATTTAGACTCATTTCTTTAATAAGCGCCTTGTTATGCTTGAAATCTGGTTCGGTAAATATAGAAATATGGTGTACTTTGGGATTAGGCTTGTCGTCAGTTGGTTTTGGCATAACCCACTTTAACTGATAATTTGGACTGACTTGATAAACCAGAATTATTTGATCATGACTATCATCTTTGTAATAACGGGTTTTGTCAGGTTGACCTCTTTGTTTTTTTATATCATTAAAACGTATCTTCTTTAAATTTGAAGTAAATAAACGAATATCAAATACAGTTCCATCATGATAACCCATATTTATATTGTGTTTCGGATATTCAATATACTGTCCATTTTCGGTCGTTGCAGAATGTTTAACGTCACCCCATTTATCAGTTACCACTTCTATTTTTGTCTCTCCAGCTACAAAGGAAGTATTGGGAACTTTACCTTCCTTTGCTAATGAAAATAACTTATCTATTAATACACTAGTCTGCTCTAAATTGTTACCTTCTTTATCAGTTGAGTCCTCGATTTTAGAGGTGTTCTCTTTTGGGGTGAATATAAACAAAACGCCTGTAAGAACGATAATACCTATAAAAATGAAACTCAATTTTTGCAGCATTGGAACACCTCCAGCATTTCTATTTAAATAGACGATATTCATCTGAAAATGTTGCATGGCTTTGATTTATACCAACCTGCATTCATTAGAAAACTTGGCTTATCGCCAAGCCTTAGTTGCACTTATGCAGTGAGCAAGCAGCTATACTTATGTATGAAAATGCCTCTCCACTTCATTTTAGCGGACACAGGAGACGCTATTTCTATATAAAAGTAATCTTTTCGATGTTATCCGGACACAGAAGCCCTTATTTCATATATATAATGGTTTTTGACTGTATTTGTGTAAAATAAGGTCCCTGGAGTCCGCAAACACCACCATTTTCGTAAATTTCTGCCAAATAAGGTATCTGGTGTCCGCTAAACCTCACATTGGCTATATTAAAAATAATATTCATGATAGGTGGTGGTTGCCCATTCAGCAATCATGGTTATTTCTTAACTGCTCATAAATACTGTTTACTAAAAAATTGTTGTTTATGACACAAAAGATATAAAGTGCAACGTAACTGCAGGAATAAAATCTATAAGCTCTCGTCCCTCCACTCACCCGGACTAGTGTAGCTGCTGTCACACATTTATTCTATAGCGATTCCTACTCCGGTCATCAGCGGAGGAAATACACGTAGACTCCTGTGGGAGCTTGCGCCTAGATGAGACTACGCAGCGACGTAGGAGCAAGGAGGCTCATCAGCCGCCTTAGGTGCGCGAAGTGTATTTCCGCAGCGGTGTCCTAGACTGAAAATTATTTTTCCACAGTATGTCGCATCATATATCAACTCCAATCGTTAAAGAGCAACAGATTTTACGAAAAGAGTTATAATAGAAATAGAAAGTGGAGGTGTTTGTTAATGAAAAAGCTCGTACCACATATCAGAATTGAAAATTGTAAAGAAGAGGTCGAATACTACCAGCAAGTGTTTGGCGGAGAAATTAAAAACACACAACTAGCTGATGGGATCGAAATGTTCAAAGGGCATGAAGGTAAGTATATCCACGCCGAACTGCACATAAATGAGGAGTGTATAATCAATTTAGCTGACGTATTTAGTGATGAATTCCCGAAAGACAGTAATATTCTGCTTGGGCCTGATCTTGAAAGCGAAGAAGAAATCACAGCAATTTATCATAAGCTTGCAGAGGAAGGAAAAGTTGAGATGAAGTTGCAGGATACATTTTGGGGTGCAAAGCATGCTATTGTCAAAGATCGAAACGGAATCTCCTGGGAGCTAAATTATACCAAGCAATAATTGTATGAGACTATTAAAGTGCCTACCACCACTGATAGACACTTTTCTTCTTATTGCTTCACTTTATTAAAATAATCTATAATTCCAAGTGCACTTACTTGCATATCCAGATTGATCAGTACATAGACGTCATGATTTTCAGGAACATTCAGACTGCCTAAGTAATCTTTTACACGTTGGAGCAGTTTTCCAGCAAGTACATCATATCCTTTTCCTTCTGTTACCGCTTCTTCGCTGATCTGCATAAAGGTCTTCAGCCATTCCGAAACCTGATCTAGTGCATCGTCTACTTTCTCTGTCATCCCAAAATGCCCATAATATATTCTGCTTAAATTCATTTGCCGCATACGTTCGATAGCTGCTTGCATGGCGTTGGGATCGAATTGATTTGGTGATGTTGATGGCAGGAAGAAATCAATACCATCACGTACTAGCTGCTGATAGCGAATGCCGACAGTGTCACCGGTAAACATTCCGTTACTAACCGGATCATAGATGCTGAAATGGTGTTTCGCATGTCCCGGTGTATCCAGGAATTCCAATGTACAATTAGTTCCGATCTTTAATGTATCGCCTTCTCCCTTAACAAGCAAGCGTTCTTCTGGGATAGGGATAATCGGATCAAATAATTCACTAAAGCTATCACCGTACACAGCTCTTGCACCTGCTGCTAACTTTTTAGGGTTTTCCAAATGTCTTGCCCCTTTTGGATGAACGACGACGGTGGCATTCGGACACTCCTTAAGGAATAAACCAGCACCACCAGCATGATCAAGATGAACGTGTGTAACAATAATATATTTTAAATCTTCTAACGAAAACCCAAGTGATTTCAGCCCTTTTTTTATATACTTAACTGACGGGCTTGGTCCTGTTTCGACAAGTGTTAATTCATCATCGTCAATCACATACGTACCGGTACGCTCCGGTATCGCTAAATCAAAGCCATCAATTAAATGAATGCGCTTATCCAGCTCAATCGGTTCTTTTTCCTCCATTTTCTTACCTCCCCAGTTTTAACTAATCCTCATCCAGTGTTATCCGCTCCGACTTCTCCATCCGTTGAAAATAATAGTCAACACACTTCTTGAATAATGGAAAATATATTTCTTGCAATTCTTCGGATTTTTTTATTCTGTTAAGTCTGCGCTCCTCCTCCTCTAGTTCCCTCATCTCTAGTTCAAATTGATATTCATTAAAATCATCATAACCATCATAACCTACATGACCCATCTAATGACCACCTTTATGCATTTTAAAAAATTATACATAAAATGTACGATGAAAACGAATAGCTATAATGCAATTTTACTTCAGTTTGTATCAGCCAAAAAATTAAACTCCTCAGAAGAAAGTCAAAATTTCAAACCCTTCACTAAAGATAAAAATCAATTTTGTACTTATTTTAGAAAATCGCCTTCTTTTAAAAATCCAATGATCCCATCCATCAGACCACTTGCCAACGGAAGCTCCGGATTAGTATATGCCTCCATGTTTCCTTGTGAATCTTTTGTTGCTTCTTTTAATACATGGTTCATTTTTTCTACGACTAGAAGTTCCGACATCTTGTTTGCATCTTTTAACAATTGTGCATCTTTAACCGGGACTTGAATGTCGTTATCCCCGTTGACAATCAGTGTCGGAATTTCTAATTTGGCAAATTCCCAAGCAGGGTCATACTGCATCCAGGAGGACATAAATCCTTGCACAGAAGGACGGAAAATGCTCATTAATTCCTGGCTGACATATTTAACCTGTTTACCTTGCTTAAGCTTCTTTAAAATTTCCTCGCTTTCCTGAAGCAACTCACCAGATAATTGCCCTTGTATTTGATCATATAATACTTGATCAATGGGATGCCCTGCACCAGCGAGTGATATAAACGCGTCCGGATTACTAACCTGGGCTGCCAGCATACCAACTAGGGATCCCTGACTGTGCCCTATTATCCCAACTTTCGTATTTGCTTCATCCTGCACCAGTTGCTCTACCCATGCATTTGCATCATGAACAAATTGATTAAAATCGAGCTCTTTCTCAGGGATCGCGGCTTCCACATTCTTACCAACACTACGTTTATCATACCGCACACTAGCTATTCCATGTTCGGCTAACTGCTCTGCCAGTAATTTCAGATTGTTATTCTTCCCTTGTATGGCAGGGAATTTCCATTTCTGTCAGTCGGGCCAGACCCAGGAATTATGATCATAACAGGAAATGGCCCATCTCCACTTGGTTTTTCAAGCTGCCCATAAAGTGTCCCATTATTCGTCTGGACGTTCAGGAACTCACCAGTATTGTCAGCTGTTTGATCACCTTTAGTCAATTCAAAGGGAAATATTTGTCCATGCTGACTAAAGTCACCTTCGATTTTATTATCATCGATGTTTCCTTTAAAAGATATTTGGTGGCCCTGGATCTCCATAAAAAAGGAAATGTCTTTATTGTTGACCGTTATCGATGAAAGCGGGTAATCATTCACACCTTGAACAGGAATACTGATATTCCCAGACCATTCATCATTTTTATTTATGCTCACAATAATATCCAACGGTTGATTAGGTACCATAATGGTTCCAGTCCATTTTCCGGTTGAACTACCCGCCACTTATCGGCCTTACGGTCTGATTGAAGTGGGGGATTCCTAAGAACACCGGCGTAACCGCCAGTTATGGATTAGGCTATCCCCGCAGTTCCTGCGGTTAGAAGTCTTATTGCTTCGTTTTTAAGGTTTAATCCTGCGTTGATATCTCGCTGGTGATGTGCGCCACATACACAGGTCCACTCACGCACACGCAGATCTTTAACGGCTTTGTTTTGATAGCCGCAACTCGAACACAGCTGCGAACTGGGAAAGGTTTTACTCACTTCCACAACAGTCTTGCCGTACCATTTAGCTTTATATGTCAACATGACCTTAAATTGATACCAGGACACATCAGCAATGGATTGAGCGCTTTTCTTGTTTTTCATCATATTCGATACCTGCAGACGCTCGATTCCAATCACATCGTGGTTTTTAATGATAGCGGTAGAGGTCTTATGCAGGAAATCTTCGCGCTTGTTTGCAATTTTCTCATGAATGCGGGCTATTTTGATGCGTTGTTTGTTCCAGTTGCGGGAACCCACAACACGTCTTGCGAGCACTTGTTGAGCTCTTACCAATTTTAGCTCCAGGGACTTGTAGTAACGATTGTTTTTATAGGTAGTTCCATCCGACAAAACAGCGAAGTCTTTCAATCCCAGGTCAACACCGGTATTGGAATTGGTCTGCGGTAATGGCGCGATCTCCACTTCCGCAAGAACAGACACAAAGTACTTTCCGCTCGGGTTACGTCGGACTGTGGCATTGATAATTCGCCCTTTGATTTCACGACTTTTGGCAAACCGCATGAGACCAAGTTTAGGCAACTTGATGTGGTTATCTAAAACAGCGATATTCCCATTGGTTTGTTTGGTGGTATACGACTGGACCTTATTCTTTTTGCTTTTGAATTGAGGCGCTTTATTTTGTTTTCTGTAATACCGTTGGTAAGCATCAGTCAGATTCTCAACGGACTTTTGAAGGGAAATACTGTCCACTTCCTTTAAAAAAGGATAATGTTCTTTTAACAGGCGAACCGCTTTTATCGTGCCATATTTATTGAAAAACGCACCTTTCCAATTATTAGAAGGCAGCTGGCCGTTTTGTACCATCTCTTCTGTTATGTACCAGTAGGCATCTTTTTGTTTCTGTTTTGCAAGAAAGAAATTGAACACAAACCTGGAGCAACCAATCGTCTTGTTGATTAGCTCGATTTGGCTTCGATTGGGGTATATGCGGAACTTAAAAGCTTTGTTGACGAACATGAAATCCACCCACTTCACAGGAACGTTTGTTCTAATTATACCATGAAATAGGTGTTTTGGCTATCGCCAACCAACATTCATCTCCCCTTATCGCTGGGCTGAAGTCCTTCGCACAATTGAAGAGGGAGCCTTTTGTCGGAGAATGATAAAACTTCCATCATTGACTCATCCTCTTTTGCTGAGTTATTTTTTTCATCATTGCAGCCTGAAACCAACATTAGGCCTATGAATATAGCCATTATGTACACCATACCTTTTTTCACAAAAATCCTCCTACAATTTTTTGCAAAAGCCTTACCTATCATACGATTAATATCCTTAAATGTTCCAACTATTATTCGACATAAACCGGGAAGTGACAGGCACTGGCAGAGTATTTTTTCCATACATATTACGTTCTTTTTAGTTCAAAATAACAATGACTATATTAAGGAGGTTATTAAATGCAAAACCAACAACAACAAAATTTACAGGAATCATCTCAAATGCCACCCCAACAACACTATGGTGGACATGATATGTTCGATGCTCATGAAGCCATGTCAACATTAGTAGGTGCAATGGAGCAAGGCGTATTATACGAACAACATATTCAGGATCCGGAATTGAAAACAATGTGCCAGAAGCACCGCGCATTCTGTACCCAACTTTACAATACAATTGTTGAAACACTGAAATCCGGGCAAGACCCTGCTGTACCGACACAATCATATAAAATGGATCAAAATAATGATGTCATTTATGGGATGCAGCCATCACAGCCTAAGACCCCTGTTCAGTCTGTAACTGAGCTGAATGATCAATGTATTTCCGGGTTCATGTTAGGGTCGCTAAAATCAGCCGCATCTGCCTTTACTATGACATCACTGGAAATGACTAATCCAGTTATGCGACGTATTATGGCCGATAGTGTTCCAAACATGGTCGAAATGGCTTATGAAGTATTTTTATATCAGAACAAAAATCAATATTATCAGGTTCCACAGCTGCAGCAAGAACATATGCAAGCTTTCCAGAACAGCTATGCACCTGCACAGGGAACAATGCCACACTAAGCTTGATATTCGTTAAAGATACTTTTAAGAACCACTGCAAGCCTCGATATTTACGATTTCTGCCTAAAAAAACTACCTGTTCGCTCGATGCGATCAGGTAGTTTTGGTTCGTCAAAATTTGACAAAATTCGGGAAGTGACAGGCACCAAGCAGGACAGGCACCAAGCAGGCACTTCTTAATCCAGCAGACGGTTATTTTCGTCTACTTCCATTATTCTTGCTGATCTTGTAATATCAGCCATATCGTATTTTCCATCTCCGTGGCATACACTGCATTGGTAATGCCAGCCCTCGTCATCTGACAGCATTCCTGTACCCTCACATGCTTTACAGGTATCTTCTCTATTCATAATTTAGCCTCCATTACTGTTTATTTTTCACCCAGTTAATAATTCCGCCTTTTAACATTATTTCAAGTTGGCGTTCTGATAGGGCATGTTGAACGTTTATTTCCTGATCCTTATCTTTTACTTTTATCGAAAATTGATTTCCCTGCTGAATTTTATTACGCAAATCCGTTAGTTCCAATACATCTCCAGAAGAAAGCAAATCAAAATCTTCTTTATTTACAAATGTTAGTGGTAATACACCAAAGTTAACCAGGTTCTGCCAATGAATTCGGGCAAAGTCCTTTACCAAAGCAACCCGTAATCCAAGATACCTGGGTGCCAGTGCAGCATGTTCACGGCTTGAACCTTGACCATAGTTATAGCCGCCGACTACGGCATGCCCACCTTTATCAACTGTGGCTTTTCCACGTTTGTAGTACGTATCATCAATTATCTCAAACGTAAACTTGCTGATCTCCGGTAAATTACTTCGAAACGGCAGTACACGTGCCCCTCCAGCTAATATTTCATCAGTGGAAATGTTATCCCCCATTTTTAATAGTATAGGGAGTTCCATATTATCAGCCATTTCATCCATCTTTGGAATGGAAGCTATATTTGGACCTTTGTATAATTCGACTTTCTTGGCTTCCTCAAGCGGGAGTGGCGTATCCAATAAGCTAATATCATTCGTAGGATTCTTAGGGTCTTTTAGCTTCGGATAATCCATTCCGAGTGTTCTAGGGTCGGTAATTTGTCCAGTTAAGGCTGAAGCTGCTGCTGTTTCTGGACTGCATAAGTAAACACTATCTTCCTTTGTACCAGATCTTCCGGGAAAGTTTCTTGGGGTGGTACGCAGACTATTTCTGCCTGTAGCTGGAGCTTGCCCCATGCCAATACATCCATTACAGCCTGCCTGGTGCATCCTCGCGCCAGACTGCAGTAAACTCGCTATGTGACTCTCCTTAACTAAATCAGTCAGCATTTGCCTTGACGTAGGATTAATATCAAGCGAAACGTCATCTGCAATTTGCTTATCATGTACAATTTTTGCTGCTACAGCAAAGTCACGAAAGCCTGGATTTGCTGATGAACCGATGTATGATTGATAAATCGGGGTGCCGACTAATTCCGAGATTGACACCACGTTACCTGGACTTGATGGTTTAGCAACCAAGGGCTCAAGTTCAGACAGATCAATTTCTTCATATATGTCATATGTTGCGTCCTTATCAGCAGACAATTCAATCCAGTCATCTTCGCGGTCCTGTTCCTTTAAAAATCGCTTAATTTCTTTGTCAGAAGGAAATACGGTGCCTGTAGCGCCAAGTTCAGCACCCATGTTGGCAATGACATGACGATCCATTGCACTTAATTCCTTGAGTCCAGGACCGAAGTATTCAATGACCTTCCCGACACCGCCTTTTACATCGTGTCTACGGAGCAATTCTAAAATAACATCTTTAGCACTGACCCAATCAGGCAACTTCCCTGTTAAATTCACACCCCACACTTTAGGCATTTTGACATAAAAAGGTTCACCCGCAATAGCAAGTGCCACATCAATCCCACCTGCACCCATTGCCAGCATGCCCATGCAACCATTAGCACACGTGTGGCTGTCTGATCCAAGTAATGTCTTGCCCGGCTTAGCTAGTCGCTGCATGTGAACAGGATGACTAACACCATTCCCGGGACGACTGTAATACAACCCGAACCGTCTTGTTGCACTTTGTAAAAATAAATGATCATCAGGATTCTTACTATCAACCTGAATTAAGTTATGGTCCACATACTGGGCTGAGGCTTCCGTTTTTGCACGTTCCAGCTCCATAGCCTCCAGTTCGAGCATAACTAGTGTTCCAGTAGCATCCTGGGTTAACGTTTGATCAATTTTAAGACCTATCTCTTCCCCTGCTTCCATTTTCCCAGCCACGAGATGGTCTTTAATAAGCTTCTGTGTAATATTCAACGGCATAGAATTCCTCCTATTTGCTTTTCATATAAATTTTTTATACTCTAGTATACTTTTGTAGTATATGAAAAAAAGCCTATAATTATTTGTAAGATATACGAATCTCTCGATGAGTTAACACGTATTATCTAAAAACAAGGTAAAGGGGCTGTAAAAATTGAATAATCATGAAATCGATTACGAATTACATGGGGATGATATGCAATTTGTAGAGGTGGAACTTGATCCAGAGGAAACTGTAATTGCGGAAGCAGGCAGTTTAATGATGATGGATGAACAAATAAGTATGGAAACCATATTTGGTGACGGTTCTTCTAATCAAGGTAGCGGTATAATGGGAAAACTTCTTGGCGCAGGTAAACGAGTCATTACTGGTGAGAGTCTATTTATGACTACTTTCACAAATGAAGGATCAGGGAAAAAACATTTATCCTTTGCCTCACCATATCCTGGTAAGATTATCCCAATGGATTTAAGTGAAATTAACGGAAAACTAATTTGTCAAAAAGACGCCTTCCTTGCCGCGGCAAAAGGGGTTTCTGTTGGTGTTGAATTCCAGAAAAAAGTTGGCGCAGGTTTCTTCGGTGGCGAAGGATTTATTATGCAAAAGCTTGAAGGCGATGGCATGGCTTTTGTTCACGCAGGTGGGACAATTCACAAAAAAGTACTTGAACCTGGTGAGTCATTAAAAGTCGATACCGGTTGTCTGGTAGCAATGACAGGTGATGTTGATTACAACGTTGAATTTGTAGGCGGTATTAAAACGGCGATGTTCGGTGGTGAAGGGCTATTTTTCGCAACACTGAGAGGCCCTGGTGAGGTTTGGATTCAATCACTTCCATTCAGCCGTCTGGCAAGCAGAATATTTGCGGCAGCACCAGAGAAAGGCGGATCAAAAGGTGAAGGAAGTGTAGCTGGAGGTTTATTTGATATGTTGGGCGGAGACAGAAAATAGCATTTATAAAGTCATTTGATTTTGCACATACTACCCATGAAACACTACTACAAATTGAGGTGGTGGATGCAATGGGCAGAGATGAACACAACAAAGCCAGTGGAAGAAACTTTCTGGCACAAACACCCAAATATGCAAAAACAGACGGCCGAGATGTAGAGTTTTCAGAAGAATTTGCAGATCATGAAGATAAAGAAGCACAAGCAAGAAGCCGCCAAGCAGACAAACGTGCCAAGCGGAAATAACATTTAACGTGCCCCATTTGTTGGGGCACGTTTTTGGCATGGGGGTTGAGGGGCTGTGTGTCGAATAATCTTTTTGATTGGCTGAGATATTTGCCATATTATACAATTGGTATATCAGCGAATAAATGAGGTGCAGATATGGGAAAAAAGAATGTTGAGGATTATCTGATGGAAGGAATTTACGGTTCTAAACAAACCAAAAGAGCTGAACGCAAGCAATTTTTAGGAACAATTAGAGAAAGAATTGTTATCGCACTTACCAAAGGTCAGGTGATGACCGACAAAGGGCTGGAAAAGCTGGACGAAGCAATGGAGATCAATAATGATGCTAAATTACTTATTAATGGACATGTCTCTTCCAAATTTTTAAAGGAAGAGAAGGCTCTGGCCAAAAAACACAATATCGCATACACTGTCATCACCAACAATGATGCCGATACAGATATAGGTGCTGTATTAACATATGATTACGCTATCGACAAAGAAGATATTTTTGTGCAAAACACAGAGGAAAAGGATGAACCTGAAAAACCTGCATCGTTTTTTTCTAGAGTGAAACGATGGTTTACATAATAACTAAACTCCAATTCATAATATAATGCAATTCAGGAATAATAAGGGTTGGAGGTGTTTAGATGACACAACAATACCTTTGCCCAAATTGCAAAACAAATCGTTCACGCTTTAACATTATCGAACAAGTAGCAAAACCAGTGAAGCTGGATGCACAGACAGGTGAAATAACGAATGAATACACCAGTGATAATATGGACGTATTCCACATTGCCTACAAAGGACCCGAATACAGAATTCAATGCGGGGCCTGCGGGCTTATTGAAGATGAAAATACATTTGTGAAATTCGCCAAGTACAGTGGCCAGTAACACTATATTCGTTAGAAAGCCTGGCTTATCACCAAGCCTTAATGGTGAAAGCCTTAGTTGCACTTATTCAGTAAGAAGGATTTATACTTTTTAACTGCAAATCTCGTTATCCCTTTGGTACACTTGAAATAACAATTGCTCGGAGGGATATTATGCGATTATCAGACAAAAAAGTAATTGCGCTTGTAGAAGATGACTTTGAAGATCTTGAATTATGGTATCCAGTTTTAAGACTCCAGGAAGAGGGAACTGAGGTTCACTTGGTCG
The DNA here is from genome assembly GCF_041949995.1 of Virgibacillus sp. JSM 102003. Classification (NCBI taxonomy): domain Bacteria; kingdom Bacillati; phylum Bacillota; class Bacilli; order Caryophanales; family Bacillaceae; genus Virgibacillus; species Virgibacillus sp. JSM 102003. Next base: position 54,151 of record NZ_JBHFQH010000006.1, on the reverse strand, counting down.
GAAAAGAAGCCAAAAAGAAATATGTTGGGAAATATGGTGTTCCCGCAATATCAGATTATGCCTTTTCCGATGTTAATGGTGAAGATTATGATGCCATCCTTGTTCCTGGAGGATGGGCGCCAGACAAATTGAGACGCTATCCGGAAGTTCTGGAATATATTCAAGCAATGAACGATGCCAAAAAACCAATCGGGCAAATCTGCCATGCAGGCTGGGTGCTTATTTCTGCTAATATTTTACAAGGGAGAACAGTTACCAGCACACCAGGCATTAAGGATGATATGTCAAATGCTGGCGCAACATGGATTGATGATGCGGTTATTGTCGATGGACATATCGTTTCTAGTCGTCGTCCGCCAGACCTGCCAGCTTATGTAAAAGCATTTGCTGACAAGTTAGCTGAGCAATAGAGTAGAAAACTGGTTTGTTGGGATCTTAGAACTCCTTATTCTTTAAGAGTGCAGCATTAATGGTGAATATAGGGGAGAAAACAATATAAAACTCACTATTCAGTACACCTCAAACTGCTGGATGCAGTATTGACGTTCGGAATAAGTATCCAACAATCAGTCGAGTGAATCCTCGTTCCGCTATTTAGTAGAAAAGGTGCTCTCGGAAGGGCGAGACGGATCCTCGTTCCGTTAAATAGCCAAAAATCAGCCAAATCTGAGGCAAAAATGACAAATAGCGGAACGAGGATCCGAACCCAAGCTTCAAACGAGGTTTTTTTAACAAATAACGGAATGAGGATCCGCCAAGTCAGTCAAAGCGGATTCTCATTCCGTTAATAAATGGGTTCTTCAGCAACAGGGGCTGATATTATTACCAGCACCCCTCTACCAAAACTGAGGCTCTACAGCCGCCCTAAGTTTGTCATAGCACTCAAGTACCTTCCAACATTCCATCAAATATATTGTGATAAAGCATCTTCTAGCTCAAAGTGCCGTTCTACGATAAATGGCCATTCATGCTGCATATACAACCTTGATTTTGACTCTCGCAGTTTACGGACACAATCAACCAGTAACCCCAAGTCATTTGTTTCAAATGATAATAGCCATTCATAATCACCCAGTCCAAAGCCATACACGCCATTAGTTAAAATTCCAGGAATAAATTCATGTCCGATATTCCCATGATCACCAATTAGTGCTTTTCGCTCCCACTTCGGTAACAAATAGTATTCAGGGGTCCGGATAAACGGATAGAAGCACAAGTATTCTCTTGCTGGAACTCCCATTTGAAAAGCGGTCGGGTGCTCGGAAAACTCAAAAGGCTTGGTCATTCCTGTAAACGCATGTGGAATATCAATATATTTCCCCCATGTTGAACGACGTAAATTCAATTGGAGGTCCTGAATAGCTTGGAATCGACCCGCATACATCCAAAATAATAAATCCGTATGCGCCTGAAATTTCTGTGTTACGTATGCCCCTCTTAGACCAACTGTATCCTCATACTTCTGAAAGATTGCTACAGCTTCCTTTACCGCTTCCTTCTTTTGATCAACTGAAAGCTCGTCCCACTGTGATTTATATTTAACTGCCAAATGATTCGTAAATTGCTCCTCCATGGTGTATTCCTCCTTAAGTTTTAATTAAAGTTTAATTTCTCTCTTATTTCCTGAATTTGATAAATATGGCGTTTTTCATGCAACCAGATAAGATCAACTGCATTCTTTAAACTTATTACTCCAAAATCCTGATGGTTCATAGACTTCTTAGCCAAAATTCAAGTTTTCTAATGACTATTTAAGTTAACTGATCTTACTTTCGTTTCCTTTACACCTGGTAAACGGTTTCATATAATAGTATTAGTGACTGTTCAATCAAGGAGGGGTACGATGAGTGAAATTAAAGAGGGCACCCTTTTATGGGAACCAGATGAAAAACGTAAACAGCAATCAAATATCTATGATTATATGAAATGGTTAAAACAACATAAAAATTTACATTTTAACGACTATCATTCACTTTGGAAATGGTCTGTTCATGAGCTGGAGTTATTTTGGGAATCGATCTTTGACTATTTCGACCTTCAAGCGGAACAACCTTACCAAACAGTATTATCCTCCCACGATATGCCCGGGGCTAAATGGTTTCCAGAAGCGACCATCAATTATACCGAGCATATTTTCAGGAATATGGACGAAAATAAACCAGCAATCATCCACTCCTCAGAAACAAGAAAAAATGCAGAAATTACCTGGAACCAGCTTTATCAGGAAACGGCTGCACTGCAGCAAACCCTTAAAGATCTTGGCGTAACAAAAGGAGATCGTGTTGTTGCCTATGTTGCCAATATCTATGAATCAGTCGTTGCATTTCTAGCAACTGCTAGTCTTGGGGCGGTTTGGTCGAGTGCTTCACCTGACTTCGGTACACAAAGTGTCATCGACCGCTTTAAACAAATCGAACCAAAAGTCATGATCACCGTTGACGGGTACAGCTATAGCGGGAAAGAGTTCGATCGAACAGAAGTTGTAGAAAATATACAAGCAGAGATTCCATCATTAGAAGCAACAATTGGAATCCCTTATTTAAATGAAAACTCAAGTTTTAATCACTTAAAAAATGTAACGCTTTGGAATGACGCAGTTCATACCAGTAAGCAGCATACACTCACATACGAGCATGTGCCATTCAATGATCCATTATGGGTATTATTTTCATCAGGAACAACTGGGAAACCAAAACCAATTGTTCAGAGTCAAGGTGGGATTTTACTCGAACATTTAAAAGCACTTACATTCCATGCCGACCTTGGAAATGGAGACCGGTTTTTCTGGTTTACTACAACAGGATGGATGATGTGGAACTACCTTGTTGGCGGGCTTCTTACAGGCAGTACGATAATTCTGTATGATGGAAATCCAGGCTATCCGGATAAGAAAATGCTGTGGAAATTTGCTGAAGATACACGAATGACTGTCTTTGGTACCAGTGCAAGCTACATTACGGCATGCATGAAGGATGACGGGCTTACTCCTAGTGAAGAATTTGATTTGAGCCATTTGAAGAATATTAGCTCAACAGGTTCACCTCTCCCACCTGAAGGGTTCCAATGGTGCTATGACAATGTCAAAGAGGACCTGTGGATTGCATCTGCTAGCGGCGGTACAGATGTTTGTACAGCATTTATCCTTGGAATTCCTACTGAGCCAGTGTATGCTGGTGAGCTGCAATGTCGAGGACTTGGTGCCAAAATTGAAAGCTTTAGCGATGAAGGGGAGTCCCAAATAGAGGAAGTTGGCGAACTGGTTTTAACGGAACCTTTCCCATCAATGCCAATCTATTTTTGGAATGATGCGGATGGCAGCCGGTTGCATGACAGCTATTTTAATGTATTCCCAGGAATCTGGCGTCATGGGGATTACTTGAAAATTACCAACCGGCATACGTGTGTTATTTATGGACGATCGGATGCAACAATAAACCGCGGAGGTATCAGGATCGGTACGAGCGAAATATATCGTGCTGTTGATCATGTGAAACAAGTAGCTGATAGCTTAATAGTAGATATTCCTGCCAACGATGGTGACTCCAGCACACCGTTATTTGTCACCATGAAAGAAGGCGAGGAGTTAACAGAGTCTATTCAAAAAACCATCAAAAACGAAATTAAAAAGCACTGTTCACCGCGTCATGTTCCAACTGGAATATACGAAGTTCCTGAATTACCGACAACATTAAACGGTAAAAAACTAGAGATTCCAGTCAAAAAAATTTTGATGGGTAAGCCAGTGGATAAAGTAGTAAATAAAGGGTCATTAAGTAATGAGGATTCATTGGATTATTTTATATCCTTTGCAAAAGAAAGACAGTGAGCAACAAACCGAGCTTGATTGACCAAGCTCGGTTTTCTCTTACATCTAGGAAATTATTACATCACCTGATCCTGCCTTGAGCGAGATAGGATTTGTACCCTCTCCAACTACTCCCTTTAAATAATTAACTGAGTGTTTTTTAACACTCATCAACGATAGCTTATTGAAGATATCTCCTGAACCTGTATTAACTTGGACAGTTGCATTCAAATTTACCTTTCCAGTAAGCAATGTTATATCTCCACTTGATGACTCAATATCCAGCGAACTTTCATCTAAAAGTGACAAAAATACATCTCCCGATATCGTGCAGCCTTTAGCATCTCCTGCAAAACGAGTACATTTAATATCACCAGAATTTGCGTGAAGTATTACCTTTTCACCCTTCAAACTGTCCGCTTGTATACTGCCAGACGAAGTTTTGAGACTCATATCATTAACATTGCTATTACTTTGCTGTATCTTTCCGGAAGAAGTAACAACGTTAAAATTATCTCCTTGAACGTTCATCACAGTAACATCTCCTGAACTCGTTGAACCTGTAAGATCCCCCTTTATTCGATACAATGCTGCCTCTCCAGATGAAGTTTCAAAGTAAATCTCACTTACATCGATATCACTGGCGGTTATTTTGCCGGATGATGTCTTTAAATGTAGTTTTTGCGCTTCTAAATTAGCAAGATTTAATTCGCCAGAACTTGTTCTAACATCGAATGAATTGGATATTAAATTTGCTGCAGAAACGTCTCCCGAACATGTTATGATACTCCAAATCTCAGACATTTCACTCGGAACCACAATGTGAAGCATGCAGGGAGGAGTATTTAAGGACTTGTAATTTTTTGACCCTTTTGCCGATATATTCAGACTATCCCCCGAGTAATCTGTTTTTAGATCCGGTCCATCCTCGTATGTTTCCAGGAACAGATCTACTCGCTTATCTTCATGGGTACTAACGTTAACAGATGCTTCAGACGTTGAAATGTTCAGCTCCTTTAACTTACCAACATTATCAATCGTATCCTTTTGTGTAATAACTTCTTTGTTAACAGCTTTTCTGCCACCATGTATAAAGTTATCGATGACCTTACCAACTGTCTTCCCTTCCTTCATCATTTCCACCTCTATTTTTTCTATTAATACCCCTAGTTTAGCTAAGATATTTTTTTCAAGAAAACCGCCCTAGAATGATTTGTACTCCACCTTAAGTCTTAAATCAGAAAGCGCCCCCGAATTCATCGAAAACGCTAAAGCAATTAAATATGTCTTTTTTGAGTGCTCAAGCTAGCCACAACATACGCAACGAACGACAATGCAATCGGCAACACAACCGAATGAAGTCCCAGTGGCTGAGGGAAAAATGACTCCGATAAAATGTATAAGCTTACCCCGACAACCATTGAAGCGAGCGCACCGTATTTATTCCCTTTTTTCCAATAGAGACCCATCACAATTGGCCAAATAAATGCTGCTTCCAGTCCACCAAACGCAAATAAATTTAACCATATTATTAAATCTGGCGGGTTTAATGCCATTATAAAAATAATTATTCCTAATACTGCAGTAATTCCAATACTCAACCGTTTAACCTTAACATGTGATGCATCAAGCCTGACATAATTTAAGTATAAATCCTTAACTATAGATGAACTTACGAGCAGCAAAAGCGAATCTACTGTCGACATAATTGCTGCCATTGGTGCCGCCAAAACAATACCCGCAAGCCAATTTGGTAATACCTCCAGCGCAATCAGCGGCATTACCTTATCACCAACTTCAATGCCGGGTAAAACCGGACGGGCAAATACACCGATTAAATGCATGTTCAGCATAATAATGCCGACAACAATTGTCCCGATTATCAGCGCACGATGCATGGAGCGGGCACTCTTATAGGACATTGCCCGGACAGCAATTTGCGGTAAGGCCACAACACCAACACCGACAAGAATCCAAAAAGATGAAACATATGTAGGCGTGAGACTACCGTCAGCTCCAAACGGGGTAATCAAATTTGGATTCTCTGTACTGAGATCTGTCATAATAGCGGAAATTCCGCCCCCGGCAATAACAACAGCAATAAGTAATATAAGCGTCCCAACAAACATGATCGTTCCTTGAATCGCATCCGTTAATGCAACTGCTCTGAATCCGCCGATGGTCACATATATCAATACTGACACCGCGAAAATAAACAATGCACTCGTGTACGAAATGCCAACTAGCGACTCAATTAACCGAGCACCGCCAATCCATTGGGCTGCCATTGCTGAAAATAGAAATATAATAATGCTGAATGCAGAAAGTAAGACAACCCATTTCGATTTATAGCGTTCTTTCAAAAAATCAACCATCGTTACTGCATTATATTTACGGGTAACAATCGCGAATTTTTTACCTAGTATCATTAAAACAAAATAGCCGGTTGCAACCTGAGACATTGCCAATAATACCCAGCCAAGGCCTTCATTATATGCTACACCAGGTCCACCAATAAAGCTGCTTGCACTTCCATATGTGGCAGTCATCGTCATTGCTAATACGAAGCCGCCCATGTTCCGTCCACCAAGGAAATACTCCTGGAGAAATGTACTTGATGACTTCATATACTTTCCTGCCCATATACCCACACCAAAAATTATCAGTAACAGACCAATTAACGGTATTAACGCCTGCCAGTTCATTCGTCTTGCCCCTCTTCATCAAAGGGGATATCCACGAACCATTTTTTGACAATTACCGTCACTAGTACTGCCATTACTACAAATCCAAGCACACAACTGTAAAAGAACCATGCAGGAAACCCCATTACATATGAATACTCAGACGGGTCTTTTCCACCTAATCCATAAGCAAACGCGAACCACCAGACAAAATTAAAAATAACCAGTCCAACGCCTATTAATGCTTCGCGATTCGCAATCTTATAACGATAATCATTGTCTTGTACCTGATAATCTCTCATTTTCCACGCTCCCTTTTATCTAGAGCTAACTGTTTATAATATAACGGAAAGCACCTGCTGTTGTAAATATTTGAAAATTACATATTTTATATTTTATACTGATACGCACCTAAATCAATTGCAATTCCATTGAATAAAACACCTTCACTTTCAAGCGATAGTTTCTGAACATTGTATAACTCTTCGTCTTTAATACTAATCTCCCCGCGGGCATTTATGACACGGTGCCAAGGAAGATTATATTTTCTGCTCATGGAATGCAGAATTCGGGATACCTGCCTTGCTCCTCTAGGACTGTCAGCCAGTCTAGCAATCTGCCCATATGTCATTACTTTTCCACTTGGTATGTTTGATATAATGTCTATAACATCAGCCGTGAACTTTTGCATAACTACCTCCGTAAAATATCGTCCGCTTATATTCTATCATTTTCTTTTAAAAATAATGGTTCTTCACCAAAATATATGGTTGACAAACTAGGTATAATAGTGCCCGCTGCGGAAAAACACTACGCTTTCCGTGGGCTTGAGCTCAGCCTCCTCGGAAAAAAAGGAGTTCGCTTTTTTCTTGCGGGGTCTTCCCACTGCGCTTTCCCACAGGAGTCTCCGTATTTTTCCTCCGCTAGCTAGTATTATTATCATATTTATTCACTACTATCGACCATAGATTTTAGTGTTGACTCAAAATAATTTATAAATAATTGAAACATAAAACAAATTACATAGGTCTTAAAAGTGATTGGTAAGGGGGATGGAACATGAGTGGTTATCGCGATGACCCAATTCAATTAAGTGAAGACGAAACGTATACAACTGATAAAGATAAAGAAGAAATATTAAATGAACTGATGACAGCCCATTCACAGAAAGTATATCTGCTTGCCTACTCTTTTGTAAAAGACCGTGGAATGGCAGAAGATATCTCTCAGGAAGTTTTCATCAAATGCTACAGACACATGGATAAGTACCGTGGCGAGGCTTCTGTAACTTCCTGGATATATCGTATTACCGTCAATACCTCGAAGGATTTTTTACGAAAAAATAAATTAGCTAATTTAATATACCCTCGTCAATTTTTTGAAAACAAGTTAGACAGTGAGAGTTCTGAAGAAATTTTCATGAAACAAAACCGTAAAGATCAACTGTTACAGGTTATTTTCAGGCTGCCTATTAAATATCGGGAGATTTTAGTTTTATATTATTTCCATGAGCAGAAAATCGATGAAATTGCGGTATCTCTCAATATTAATTCCAACACGGTGAGAACCAGATTGGCTAGAGGCAGGAGCAAACTTAAACAAAAGATAACTTCTCTTGAAGGAGAGTGATTGTTTGTGGATAAAATTTTTAGGAAGCTAAAGGATTATTACTTCAGCAAATATTATAAGGATGGAACCACGGATAGAATTAAGAATGCAGTTTTTGATAAAATAAGAAATGAAAAGGTGAAAATGGGTATTGGAAAAAAATTAATGTACATTAGTTCAGCTGCAGTACTACTAATTGGAATATTAATTGGATCTGCATTTGTTTCACCAACTGTCGCTAATGTCTTGGCTCAAGTTCCCATTTTAAATACATTATTTGAGAAAGAGACAGAATCGGGATCGTACCCTTCTCTAGTTGGGACAATTGCCGAAAACCTTGATGAACAAGGTTACAAAATCGGTGGCGCCTCTCTAACAGTCCGGGATAAGACTATAGGGATATCTATCAGGGGAGATGAAAGTTATTATAATGAAGTCAAAGGGGAAGTAGAAAAGGAAGTAAAAAGTGTTTTAAACGCCAAGGGGCTGGATGCCTATAATGTGGAAGTTAAAGAGGAATACGTACCAGAAGAGATTCCCGAAGAACAGAAGAAGAAAAATGAAGCATATGCAAAGCAAAGTAATCAGCTGGAAAATACTATTTTAGAAGCATTTGAAAAACAGAATTACGAGATCTTTTCTGCAGATGTCAGAATCAATGATGTTGAGAAGTTTATTCCATTAGAAATACCTGTTTCAGAAAAAAGAGTAGACGAAATGAAGCAAATAGTAAGAAATATAGTAAAAGAAAAAGATATGGGCGACTTTAAAATAAAGGTATATAAAACAGATCCGAAGAAGAAAAAGGCCGATCAAAGATGGAGACCTGTAATAACTACCATTTCCACGGGGCTACTTGGTATTGACGAGCTAAAAGTTGAGGGAATCGGTTATTCCTTCTATCCATCGCCACTTACGCTATCAATAAGAACATCAATTGACGCTTCAGACTCTGATGCAAAGGAGTTAGGTAAACGAATAGAAAGTAAAGTTCACCAATTTATCGAGTCAAAAGAAGTTGAAGAAAATGTGCAGGATGACCCGTATAAGATTAATGTATACAGTAAAGATGAGAAGAAAATAAACTAATTGGATTCAGCTACTATGACTAGTTAGCTTTGGTGGAGTAACATATACAAATAACTGACCAAATCGCATAGAGATTTGGTCTCTTTTTTTACTTAACAGAATCCGGGTTCTCATACCCCTAATGAGTGCTCGTATCGCGCAATCAGAAAAGAACCCCAGGCACTCACTCCACCAATAAACAGCTTATTAGGCAAACAAAAATACATCGACCATTATTAACGGGTTCACTTGTGAGGTGCAAAACAACGATCCACAAGTTAAATCTTATCTATAATCACATTACTTTCACCATTAAATTCACAGTAAAAATGGCTCGGAAAATATCCAATCCATTTTTTCCAATATCTGTTGTTAAACTAAAGCTACCCGTTAATGAATATTCTTGCTTAAGAAAGGTGCTACTATTGAATAGTAGCCACCTTTCCTTAATTAGCCTTTTATATATTTTACTAATTCAACTTTTATATCTCCTATTTCTCCACCATCTAAATAGTTAGGGGGTACACTTCCACCTATGTGCGGTGCATCTACTTTTAAGATTATTCTATCTCTTGTAGGGTTATCACTTGGTTCACCAACTAAAATGGACATATCCAGCTGAAACCAACCCTCAATATTTTTTCCTTTTTCTGCGATACCCTCTTGAACCATGGAGACATCATAAACCTTTAATGGGTTAACAATCATTTCTTTTCCATATTGGTTTTTTACGAACTGATGTATCTTAGGTTCAATTAAAGCCAGTAGAATACCTTCTGTTGAATAATATTTATCAATTTCTTTCTGGAGTATCCTCCTTTGCATTAACCACAGCGCTACTAGAGAACGTAACAATTGAAATAAGAAATAACATAACAATCTTCTTTACCATGTAATTCACCTCGTATATCATATTTCTGTTAGTATTACACTTCCGTTTATTGATATACGGGCGTTAAAACTTTTTAGCTAACTGCTACGTTACCTCAATAAGTAATAGGAGCTACCAAATCGAAAACTCCTTGTTCAACTAAAGCACCATTTAGGTGAAGAAGAAAAGCTTATTAAACAATCGCGCCCGTTTGCGGAACAAGTATTTATTACAACCTTAACCTTAATCGGAAGTCTGTCACAACAATATTGAGTATTACAGTAACCGAGATTATTTGAAAAAAATATTATACGATTTAGTCTCTTCTCTTTTCTCTTAATCTTTACCTTTCCACTAAACTCGAAACTACAGACCCATCTTTCATCTTAATAACTCTATTAGCTCTGCTCGCTAAATCATGGTCATGTGTCACAAATAGAACTCCGCAATTCTTTTCAGAGTTAAGACGTTGAATGATGTCAAAAATAACTTCCCCTGATTCAGTATCCAGATTTCCTGTAGCCTCATCAGCCAGCAGCCAGTCTGGCTCATGGACAAGCGCCCTTGCAATTGCCACACGTTGCTGCTGCCCACCTGATAATTGTGATGGCAATGAATTTTCCTTGTCTTCCAAGCCTACTTGTTTTAATACTTCCTGGGCGCGCTCCTTTTTGTTGTACGGAACTTTTCTGGAAAACAATGGTGCCATGACATTTTCCAAGGAAGTTAGTGTGGGTAATAAGTGAAACTGCTGGAAAACAAATCCGATATGTTCAAACCGAAAATCAGCAATCTGTTTCTGCTTCATACTCGCTAGTTTTTTTCCATCGTATGAGATATTCCCTGATGATGGTTGATCAAGTGTTCCAATCAAACTTAATAAGGTTGATTTTCCCGATCCTGAAGGTCCAACAATTGCCGTAAATTCTCCCTTGTTAAATGACAAGTTAATACCTTGCAGGGCATGGGTTTCTACCCCATCCCCTTTATACGACTTTTCTAAATCCTTACATTTAATTGAAGTACTCATATACACATCTCCTTAACTGCTGGTGTATTACTATATAGATAACTTTATGAAGACATCCTCACGCACTTTCCTTAAGAACTTCATATGGATTGGTTCGCAGTGCTTTTACAGTTGGTATAATTGCGCCAATAATCCCCATAACCGTTGGAATGCAAATAGTTAGTAACAGGATAGTCAAGTTATCCCATGGAAAAATTCCGTACATAATGCCGATGTAAGCAATAGATAAAATTAATCCCACGACTCCAGAGAGAAACCCGATTAGTGCTCCTTCCAATATAATAGAAAAGCCGATGGTCCTGTTTTTCCAACCGATTGATTTAAACAAAGCTAATTCATTTCTTCGCTCTACAATGTTCTGCCACAACATTTCACCGGTTGTTAAAACGGCGACAAGTAATGCGGCCCCCATGATGAAATAATGTGACTCATTCACTTCAACAGCGACAAACTCTCCTAAATAGGAGGTGTATAGTACGCCATCCAAATGGAATGAAACAAAAATATAGAATGATAGTAACGTTGATGGTAAAGCTATGGCTAATATAGACAGTAAATTACGCCCGGGACGCTGCATAATTTGATTTGTCACCAAGCCGGTTATGGATTGGTTTTTAAAGATTCGTTTGGATTTTGAATGAATTTCTCCCGTTTTTATCCCTTGATACGGCTTTAATTTTCCGACCTGAATCAGTGGGATTAAAATGCCAAATCCATAAATGAAAAATGATGTTAGACCAACTAATCCTACTTTTGCTAAGCTAAACGATGTTCCATTCTGTGCCAGAATATACTCTACACCAATCGCCAAAATAGTTATCAATAAAACATAAGACACAGCTTCTGTTACAATCATTTGTCGCAGCTTATTAGTTCGCCAGCCAAGTGCCAGCAAGATACTATACTCTTTACGATTCGTTAAAAAAGACACGTAAGATGTCGCCAATACATACATAATTCCGATTAGCAGAACTGCAAGTAGTACACTTGTATAACCAAGGGATGTTTCTCTGAAAATAGCAATTGCAGCGCCAATGTTGATCCATGACTGTTCCATCCATCCCTCAGCTTTCCCTTTATTAACGATTTTCGTGACAGTTGGTTGTGGAGATGAACCTCGTGTGATGGTTACTTGTAAACCTGTTTTATCCATAATTTCTTGTTTTATCGACTCTAATTTTGATTGCGAATCATTTCCAAATTCCTCAATTCCTTTTGCCTTTATCCGGATAGAAGAAATACTGTTACCACCGAGCAGCTTTTCTGCCGCTTTTACAGTGGTTAATAAGTTAGGCGGATTTGGCAATAGAGCTGCGGGGGCACCAGACCCCTCTATCTTTTTCACCGGATTTAGTGGCTCCCCATTTTCGTCTAGTACTACCGTTGCCTCCGCTGGTCGGTAGGTTTGGAGCGGTAATTTTGTCAAGGGATCCATGCTGACTTGTAGTTTACTAGGATCATATTTACCAATAACATTAAAATTCAATACTGTAAAGGAGGGCCTTCCATTTTCGACTTTGTAAGGTGCAGGTTTAGGTTGTCTGAACACATATGGTGGTAAGTATTCTTTTGGGAACAAACCCTCATCACCGTTAACCTGTTGATTTTGAACTTGAAAACTGGATGACCACCTTTTAGGAAACGGACTATTTATTTTTTGATAATTTAATGGACTCGATGCATAAATTAATTGAGAAATTCCAATATCCATTGATCGATTTTTACTAGGATTTTGTAGTGTCTGAAAGTATATTTCTTCCAGTTCTTTTCCTGTAACAGTATATTCATCAACGGGTTCCGTATCTATTTGGTTGAGAAATTCCTCACCATTTCCTTCTCTAATTTTTTCGGCACTTTCTTTTTGTTGCGCTTCGGTTTTAAAGGGTATATCCAGTTTTTCTAACGTTACTTTATAATTACTGTTAGCGAAACTGTTTTGGTTTAATATAACAGGTAAATGAAATACATTATCAGTTTTTTCTTGTTTTCCTGTATCATTTTCGTTTAAATATCTACTATTATTTGAACTTATTATGCTGTCATTAAGTCCAACCAATTTTGCCTCTTGCTCAGGATCTATTCCAACAATTAACTGATCGTTTCTTAAAGTAAAACTGGGGTTAGAAAGGTGTGTACCAAAGTTTAGATCAGGACGTGAACCGGTCAAGCCTGCAAGCGTATAATATGTAACATCTAATAATGTTGATTTATATAAATTATTATGATGTGTCTTTTGAATATTTAATTTGTATAGCCCTGGATCTGCTACATTAAAAGCATCTCTTACAGACAGCGAAAGTTGTGTATACCCCATAACAGAAAGGGGAGCTGCCACCTCTACACCTGTTATTTCTTTAATTGTTTCATATTTTTCATAACTAATCCTGCCATTTATCCCTTTTATGTAGTTTGGTTTCATTAAGTTATTTTGATTAAGTATTTCAGTATCTGATGGCGTAACAACGAGATCATATGCACTTTTCCATTCCTTTTGTAATGTCTCAGTAACCGTTCCTTTTGTCGATTCTGTTAAGCTGAATAAATAAATAAGAACTCCGCTTATTAATAACACCCCGACTATAGATAGGAGAAATCGTTCTTTATTTCGCATCCATTGTTTGATTAAAAGAGATATCACAAATATATCCCTCCATTCTTATAATAAATCTGAAATAAATTGATCTGGGTAAACAGTAAATTTGTTATAAAAATGTTATGAAAAAATTAAGTACTCTTCTTACTTTAAAAGTTTAAATCTTATCAGCAAATAGAAATTATCTTTGATCTATATTTTTAACAAAATTAATATATGGGTTGATTATTTGATGTGAGTTTTGGATCAATTATATATTTAAATTCTCTTGCAAAGTTAACATAGGAAATAAATCTGCTATCAGTATCTATTATTAGGAATGTAGGAAATAAGCTAATCTTGAAATCTTTTATAAAATCATCATTTGCGAATAATATTTCCTTAAAATGATTCCTTCCAAAATCTAGTTTGTCATCGAGGGTATTTGGATTGAAAATTATTGGTACAAAATTGTATTCATATCCGTATTGCAGAGACTCGCTTGCAAACTCCTTTAAATCCAAATCACAAACGTCACAGCCGGTATCGACCACAAGTAAAATTGTTAATCTGTCTAGCAGTGATTCTAAAATTATTTCCTGCTGCAAATGATTATATAATATAATATTCTTAACTCTATCTCCATTTACAAATTGCTTCCTTGTATTTTCCTTTAAAAAAGCATTTTTTAAATAGAAACCAATTTTTAATTGTTTTGAAATTAATAAAAGGTTAACTATAATAAAAATTGAAATAATTAATGTAAATATTAACATTTACATCACCCCAAGATATATTTGCAACATTAAAGTTATTGATAATGCTCAAAGCAAATCTTTTGCTAGTTTTTTATATAATTAAATTTGTTTGTTGATTACCAATTTTATTTTGCTGGTATCTCCCAAAATGCCGCTGGTTCTGCATAATTGACTACAGATGAATATTTAAGTGTCCACGATCCTTCTTGTGCAGGTACATCAAAGAAAATATCACCCTGTATTTTCTTTCCTGGTGGAAGATCTTCTCTTAATCTAGTTTTACCACCGGGCCAGGCTGGCCAGGCATATTTGAGTTTATTACCTTCAACATCATACAGAGTAAACCTATATGAGGTAGGATGTATCTCGCTGTCCTTTGTATTTTTAATTATAGCTCCAATCTTAACTGCATGATCCTGTTTCAATGCACGAAACTGTCTCATCTCTCCAGTATAACGTTCAATACTGGTAACCGTAACCATTATACCACCGATGTCTGCAGTATCACCCATTTGTAAAGTATTTACCTCATTAATAAGTACTTTCTTAGGTTCATCTTTAGGTTCTTCTTTAGGTTCTTCTTTAGACTCATCTTTAGACTCATCTTCAGATTCTTCATTTACTTGTTTATTCGGGTTCTCTTCTTGCGTTTTTCCTTCAACGTCATGTGAAGGTTCATTTTTTGTTGCAGATTGTTCTGAGCAGCCAACTATTAAGCCTGATGCCAATACGAAAATGCCTAATATTTTTATGTGTTTATTCAACTAAAATCCCCCCCCTTACATTCTTTGTAGATTTTTAGTATCATACTATTTATAAAAAACAACAAAATTATTATTGTTTAACAGATTGCATAAGTCCTTCGCTTCCCCGCAAGGCATTTTCTGCAAAACACTTAAACAATATTAATCACTTTAATTATTATGTGTTTTTAGTGAAATTATGAAAAAGAAGCTGGGACATAAGTGTTTTATCAAAAGAAAATCCGAACCAGCCGAAAAAAGTACATATAACCCACTTTGGAAATATATTTCGCTTTCCACGGTAAGCTGGTGAAATGCTAATCCGCTTTGTAGTCACCTAGCCTTTTGTTCCCGGAGGAGTTATGTATACTCACTACGCTAGCATTGTTCGTCTTTTGTGTTACACTTTTTCATTATGTCCCAGCTCTATTTACTGCAAAGAATTTCTCTTAAATAGGGAAATATCTGACCTTAATAGCGGCAACCGCATCTATCTTTTATCTTAGTGCCGATGCGCGCTCCAGTTTTGCAGTCTACGATTTCAACGTATAAATGACGTTCACCAAGAGCACATGCAATATCATCACCACAGAATTCTCGCCCTTCACAATTACCAATTGGGTCAAGTTTAGGTGCTTTCATTTTTAATCCTCTCCTTTCTCCAAGAATATAATATATAGTTGTTTTTCATGTATGAGTAAAAGAAATTTTATTATGAGTGGATTCTTTGAGGCTGTAACTTCCATAGAAGAGGAATCTAAGCTGATTTATTGTAGTGAAAAAAGTTTTAATGAAAAGATTTATAAAATTAAAATATAAAATAGTTACAATCTTAATAATAATGCAATATAATGGAATAATCAATCTTTTCTATCTTTTTTTATTTATATTTTCATGATATAATTTTTGAAAAAGATAGGAGTTTTTCGTTTGAAAACTATGTTAAAAGCATTTTTTATAAAATATTTAAAATTAATCCTATCATTTTCAGTTTTCTTACTGTATTAAAAATAGTAAAAGGTGCATTACCTTTATTATCAATAATAATCCTACAAAGACTAATAAATTCCGTTCAATTTTACTTTGAAGATCAAGTTGAATTAATGAATATAATATTTTTACTATTTATGCAAATAGGACTAACTATTTTTATCAATGTATTAACAAAAATTGACGAGTATCTAAGGGCGGTTATTCAATTAAATATAGAATTAGATATCAAAACCAAAATTTCACGAAAAATGACTTCTGTTAATTACGAAAGACTTGAAGATCATGAGTTTTATAATTTAATTCAACGAACAAATGGCGATTTAGGTTCCCAGTTTTTAGGGCCAATTAATAATTTGCTAGAAATAGTGAGATCTTTAATTACAATTATCTCAATTCTTTTTTTCTTATTACAATTCCATATTTTATTTGTTATCATTTTAGTTACATTTTCTATTCCGTTACTGTTTATACAAAACAAGCTCGGAAGTGATCGATATTGGCTAGCTAAGTATATGACACCTTTTGCAAGAGAGCAAAACTATATATTTAGTTTGTTTATAGATAGAAAGTATAATAAAGAAATAAGGGTAAACCAATCTTTTAATTACCTATTTAATAAATGGACTTATTCTTTCAATAAAAATAGGGGAGAAGTACTAAAACAAGAGCTTAGTCAAAGCAAAAAGTTACTTAGTCTAGAGTTACTAAGCTCAGTAACATTTGCTGCATCCTTTTTTCTTATCATTTCTTTATTATCTCAATCAAAATTACGTATAGGTGATTTCGTTTCTATTATGGAAGCCATACAAAGAGTTTTGAGCTCTATAAGTAGTTTATCTTATATGACATCTAACCTTAAAGAAGGGACACATTATATAAATGACATATTTTTAATTCTTAACATTCCTGAAAAAGCAGTTAGAAAAGGAAGCTTTAATAATAAGAAACCGCCTGATAATGTGATAGAAGTAAGGAATTTAAGTTTTAAATATCCTTTTGAAAATAGCAATGCTATAATGGACATAAGTCTGAAAATTAGAAAAGGTTCTAGCGTAATGATTGTAGGCAGTAACGGTTCAGGGAAGTCTACGTTGATAAAATGTCTAATTGGTTTATACCAAGTTCCTGAAGATACAATAAATTTATTCGGTAATGATATCACACAACTATCAGAAGAAGAAATTTATGATAAAATCTCTGTTATATATCAGGATTTTGGAATGTATGAATTAACCGCTTTTCAAAATATACTAATTGGAGACACAAAAAAGGAAAAATCGAAAGTGATTCAGTCTGCTATTGAGGCTGATATACATGATTACATAAGCACTTTATCTGAAGGATATGATACTAAACTTGGAAGGATTTTTGAAGGGAGTAGGGATTTGTCCGGGGGTCAATGGCAAAAACTTGCTTTAGCAAGATCAATTATTAAAGATTCTGATTTAATAATACTAGATGAGCCTTCATCTTCACTAGACCCAATAGCAGAAAAGAAGTTATTTATGAATTTTAAGTCGATTACAGAAGGAAAAACATCAATTTATATTTCACATCGTATGTATGCGTGTCATTTGGCGGATCATATTATTGTATTAAAAGATGGTAAAATTGTTAAACAAGGTAATCATTCAGAATTACTGAAAATAGATGGTCATTACACAGAACTTTATAATAATCAATCAGATATGTACAAAGAAAAAATGAGGAGGTAAAGCATGGGTTTAAAATCTTTACTAGTTATGAAATATTGCCCCATCAATTTTCAATTCCTTTTAGTTTAGGATTCATTGCCATAGAAGTGATTTCTAGTTTACTGATAATTTTTCGATTTCATGCCGTTATAGGAATTATTATGTTAGGGATACTTACATTCATCTATACATTAGCTATATTAATAAATTTATTACGTGGAAGAAAGGATTTGTCGTGCGGAAATGTTAGCTGCATTCCTGATTAATTCCACACTTGAACTACATATTCTTTACATTTTTTATGTTCAATTAAAAACTGCTTTGGTATTCGAGTTTGAAAGGGAATGAATACGCCTCCTGTTGCCAGAACGGGATCACTCTTTTACTATTTCACTTATAAAGAGTTATTCCACAATCTGGCCCAGATTGTTGAAAACTAATCAGACCGCACTTTTAAATTATCCTGCTACGTTAGTTTAAGTGTAACACTTCACAATCTCTATATTTATTTTAACATAAATACCCATATTCCCTTAAATGAATTTACTAAATATTACAATTAGCATTTAAATTCACACCATAAATCACAATAAAATCACATACACTATAATAAATATTTCACTCTTGTGAATTATTCTGTGAATTTCAAAACTCTTTCAAATCTTGATATAGCATTAAGAAAACACACGAGATTTCCCTTGTGAAAATCCGTGTGTTTTCTGATGCGTTTTTGCTTGAGATATTAAGTGTTATTCCTAATGTTTTTTAAAGCCTTTTCCGTTACTGTCATGCAAGCTCACCTTCAGCACTTTTCCTGAGAACTCCTGCATAATAAACTCAGCATACTTTTCACCATTGGTAACAGTTAATGTTACTTCTTTTTCTTTCAAAATATCCACTTGTTTTTTATTCAGTAACAATTTCCTTGGCTTTTTATCATTTTGAATGTCAATGACAACTCGAACACCGGCATCAAGAGCTTCCAAATCCTCCGTATGCACGGTTGCTGTGCCATTGTTATCCTTTGGTGCAACAACAACTTCAGGTCGATTTTCTTCAGCAGTCCCTTCTGTAATACGTCCTTCAGGGCCATATTCAAACGGATTTGCTTCAGAGCTGTTCAGGCTCTCAACAAAATCTACTGTAGCATCAAGGTCAGATGGACCCATCACTGGATTTTCACCTAATTCTCCAATTGGTGCGTATTTCGATCCTGTTGACGTACCCATATAATTATTTACCGTCAGGGTATATGTTTTATCCATATCGATTGGTGACCCATCAGGCAATGTCACGTCAACAACCGAACTTGTTTCAGGATCCCACGTATAATGAAAGCCGCTTATACTGTAATCAGGACCATATACTGGTGAAAGTTGTGCCTCAATAATCGGGTAAAGATCTGCACCCTTTATCTCGAACATCATCAGTGTATTGCCAAATGGCTGGATATTATATAGATCTCCCCAGGTAACCTCACCGGCTAGCAGGTCATCTCGGATTCCGCCACCATTCATCATGGCAAAGTCACTATCCATTTGAGCGTTCATTCCATCAGCAATTAGATTCCCTAGACCATGATCGCCATCATTGGAATAATCACCTGTTAAATCTGTTGCATTGTAGCCTATTACTTCATTCATAATTGGTGCAATCTGATTTTCATATTTGTCCAGAATCCCAGTTACTGCTGGATCAGGGGTTACCTTGCTTTGATCTACAAAAACAACTTCTGCTTCTTTTTTTACAATGTCACCTGTCGTGCGGTCAATCTCCAGGTCAACGTCTGAGAATGCTTTTCCATATTCAGATGCTTGAACGATTAGTTTGTTATCCACGACACCATTATTAACCAAATGGTTATGCGCAGAATAAATAACATCAACTTCATCATCAACCGCATTCGCTAAGTCAGCAGCCTGACCTGTCACCGTATCACCATTCTGCTCACCTGGAATGTGTGACAGCAGCACAATTGATTTTACACCTTGTGCTTTAAGCTCTGCGACAGATTCGTTCACAGCTTCGGTTGCATTTGTGAACTCGATATCCTGAATCCCAGCAGGCATTACCATTCCAGCGGCTTCCTGTGTGATTACACCAACAAAGCCAATTTTTTCACCGTCAACTTCCTCAACATAATGTGGAGGCAAGACAGTGTCACCAGAATCCTTGTAAACACAATTTGCACATAGTAACGGGAAATTCATTCCGTCATAGTTATCGGTACCTAAGCCTTCTGGATGTTCTCCGCCATTTACCATGCGTAATAGTTCGTCTGTCCCTTCATCAAATTCATGGTTTCCTACTGTACCAACATCAAATCCGATTTCTTCCATAACCTCGACGGTTGGTTCATCCTGTAGCAAACCTGATACTGGTGAACTACCACCAATCATATCACCGGCATGAACAATCAGCGTATTTGGATTTGTTTGCTCCCGTGCTCCAATAGCTGCAGCAGTATAGTCCATTTTACCGTAAGTACTGAATGTTCCATCACCATCTGGGTCAAGCTCATATTCCTGATCAATTTTTCCATGTAAATCATTCATGCTTAATAACTGAACCGATAAATTTTCAGTTGAACCATCATCGTCACCGACAAATGTGTAGCCATACGATTCTGCTTCTTCTTCACTTGCAAAGAATACTCTTTTTTCTACTGGAACATCAGCCCAATTATCAGGCATAACGTACTCCATTGTGTCGGAATTACCTACATATCTTAAAAATCCTTTTTGATCATCATTTGCCCGGAATTCAAATGGTAATTCCAGCAATGGATCTTCCGGATTCCAAATACCAAGGCCAGCATCTTTCGCTTCTTTCACCGCATCCTGATATGTCGGATATACCTCTTCATTAAATGGCGCGATAAAATAGGTTGATGCTAACCCTTCCCGTACCATTTCCAGATTTATATTCATACCATCTTCCTGACGAATAACTTCTGCCAGCAATCTGCCATAATCATCAGTTGGTTCCTCACCTATTTTCACAAGAACCTCATCACCTGGCTGAATAAGCTCGTTCATATATGCTTTCGCTTCTTCACCAAAAGCTTTCTGATTTGCATTTATCTCGTCTCTGGCAGGGTCATCATTGTGTGCTGTATATGTCTCAGCTGTGTCCATATTTAGAAAACGTACCTTCGTCCCACCAAGGACTGGTGTTTCTAAATGAATCGTATCGCCATCAACAACACTTTCAACAGTAGATTCATAAACCCCTGCTGCTGATGGTGGTTCCGGTTGTTCATCGGCCAATTGAATGTCCGCTTGTTCAGTTGGAATTAACTGATAAGCATTATACTGGCTAACAATCGCTGTAACGTTATACCACATATCTTCCTCTACTAACGAAATATCCAGCGCATTCTCCATCACCCTTAGCGTTGTTCCATTGAAGTCCGAATCAATCAACGAAACATTATAGCCTCCACCTGCAGGACTACCAGGGATATCATTAATAAATCCTGTAAGCTGAACTAATTCCCCTTCATAGGATTCGGCAACAGTAGAATCCTGAAGATCAGCTAATGTAACAGATTGTGCCTCCGGTAATTCCTGTCCACTCTCTACTACTTCAATTGAAGTCGGGATAACTTCTTTTAAGCCATTATATGAATCTAGTTCACCAGAAACCTGAACCCTATCCCCTTTAGCAAGATCAGGAATTTCACCTTGTTCGAATGCAAAAAGATTAATGCCGCCTGTCTCGTCTTGTATGTATGTTGAAAATTGTGCGCCATTACTGATTGCATTATTATTAACAGTTACTATTCCTTCTACTGTTACCGCTGTTCCATCACTTAGCTCACGAGCATCAGCAATAGAATATTCCTCACCGGGATCACCCGGGTCTGTAGGCGGGTCTTCCCCACCGGCACCGTCCATTGTGTGACTCCCAAGATATGCAAATGTATCTTTCGCATAATCTGACCATTCTGCTTCATTGTATGTTGGGCTTGCCTGTGTAACAGATGCATCTCTTACTAATGTGATGTCTTTTGCATAATCACTATCAGTTCCAATATCACCTAATACATCCATTGCACTATCATTCTTTTTTAAAACAAATGCATCGTCACCATTAAAATTAGCTACCGCAGAGCTTTCCAAGTCCGTCTGGGATAAAATTTCTGCACCAGCGCTTGAATGGGCAACAACAAATACATCATTATGTTCCAAAGTACCTGATAGTTGTACCGACTGACTTGCTTCGGTAGCACCATTACTATACAATTCCAATTCGTAATTCGATAAATCTACTGGATCACCTGTACCATTATAAATCTCGATCGCCTTGTTATACGAACTTCCTTCAATATACTCTGAGATGAATAAGTCCTCTGCTACTACTTCATTACTTTCCGCCTTCACTAGAATTGTAGAATAATTCATGAACACTAGCGTGAAAATAAGAAGCAAATTCAGCATCTTCTTCACAGTCGATTTTTTCATTGGTACCCTCCATTAATATGATATTGTGACACAATTGTGACTGTGGCACACTTTTAATATGGCATATTAAATAAGAGGATACAATTAAGATTTTGTAAATTTATAGTAAATTCTTACTATTTAAGCTGTGATTAGCCAAAAACAGTTAAAAGTACCCACTCAATCAACATGTCTAATAGCCTATAAATTACTCGATTTTAAAAAAACTCCTGTAAAAAGTGCGATGGAATAAATTATATTTCGTCTAATAAATAGAGTCGCGGAGGTGAGGAGTTTTGGACAACAAAGAGATTATCTCGGATTGGTTTGAGAAATATGGCAATGATATCTATCATTTTTTAATTTATCGTATAGGTCCAGTTGATGCTGAAGACTTACTTCAGGAGGTCTTCATAAAAGCATTGAGAGGATTTAATAGTTATCAGGAAAAATCAAACCCAAAAACCTGGCTCTTCAGTATAGCCAGAAATGTTGCTGTCGATGAGATTAGGAAACGTAAGGTTAGAAAGTGGATGAGCCACATTCCTTTAGAAAATTCGAAAGAACCAGAAACAACTATTTCACCACAATCTATTCTTGACCATGAAGAGGAGCACCAGACCATATACCGGGCCATCAAACAATTAAAGTCAAACTACCAGGATGTGATTATTCTCAGAGGAATTAAAGAACTATCCATAGCAGAAACAGCCGATGTACTTAAATGGAGTAAAAGCAAAGTCAGATCCACACAGCACCGTGCAAGAATAGCTCTTCATGAAGCTTTAAGGAGGTGTAACGACAATGAAGAAACAAGATCAGAATGAATTAAAAGATCTTCTTAAGGATATGCCAAAACCTGATGTGAGTAAGCAAAAACGGACTGAAATCCACCATGCCATTATGAATTCAAATAAGTCATTCCCATTCAAAAAATTCACAGCTATATTTGGAGCAGTTGCAGCTGGTTGTTTATTCTTCCTGCTGATATTCTCATTCATCAATACCAATAATCAGCAAGCGGCAATCCATACGTATAACGACATCGTCAAAGGTGAGGTTTCAGCCATTAAAGGCGCAACTGAAGATAGTCTGTATTCCTCGTCGGACCAAAAAATAATCGATAACTTCCACGAGACTATAGGGGCCATGGATTATAAGAAAACAACCCAAGAAAGCTCAGTTTTTGAAAAAACCATCACGCTTTATAATAATGATAATGATAAAGTAACTACCATGACTTTTACAGGTGAAAATATTGTCACCATAGACGGTAAACAATATAAAATCGATGAAAATCAATTGAACCAATTTACCAGTCAATTCTTTACTGAAAAATATAAAACAAATACCGAGAAGAAACCAAGTCTGAAAGAACAGGCAAATAAAGTTCTCACTCTATTGACGAATGAGAATATGGAGGCACTAGCAAATCAGGTCCATTCTGAAAAAGGATTACTGTTCTCTCCTTATGTATACGTTAAATCAAGTACTGTAACATTTTCACAGAATGAGATTACTAAATTACTTGAAGATAACAACGTTTATGAATGGGGCAGCCAGGACGGTAGCGGAAAACCAATTAAACTGACACCGAGCGAATACTTTGATGAATATGTTAACGCATCTTACTTTTCTAATGCAGATGAAGTTAATGTAAACAATCTAAAAAATCGCGGAACTATGTTAAATAACATTCGTGAAGTTTTTCCAAAAGCACAGACGGTTGAATTTTACCAAAATGGAAAAGAAGAATTAGCTTGGGAGAGCTTAACTCTCGTATTTGAAGATGTGGATGGCAGCAGAAAACTAGTCGCGATTGTTCATGGAGAGTGGACATCATAATAAAAGTCGACGGGACAAAGGGATTCATCTTCAATGGCTGGAACTAATGCGTGCTAAAGTTGGTCACGTCCTGTGACCAACTCCTAATCGAGTATGCGGAGCGCACCCCAAATTTTGAGGGTGTGCTCCTCAACTCCTCATAGAACCGTGCTTACCGCACATGGCTATGTTCATTCAAAGTATGGAAAAGGTATTTACACTAATGGTTTCATTTGGCATATTAGCAGAATTTTTCATTAGTACTCCCCATTAATAGGATATTGTGGCAAAATTATGACTCTGGTACACTTTTAATATGGGAAGGATACAAATAAGTATTTGTAATCTTATAGTAAGTTCTTATTATTTTAGCAGTGATTAGTTAAAAACACCCATTCCGCGCATCCTCCCTTTCACCTGTGCATATTTGAATACACTAAGTTTAAGGCAGTTAAAAACTAAATGGGGGACGACAAATGAAAAGAAAGGGAATTATAGGAGCAGGCATAATATTAATAGTCATCATTTTTACCTTTGCAATCAATTACAATACCAATAATGAAAAAGTGGTTGCTGAAAGCTTGCGAGATAGCATTAAAAAAAGTATGAAAGAAACAGAAAAACAAAAGGAAGCGATTCAGAAATTCCATATGCAGGTTTATGAAAAGTTTAGAGAAGAGGGATATGAAGGTAATGTTTCATTTCCAAGGATTTCCCTCTTTTCTTCTAAACCACAACAACTAACGCTTCATGTAAAGAACAAAAGTGATTCTAGCAAAGAAATGAAAGATATTATTAGAGATATTGCTAAATCCAACAAATTGGGCAAGATAGAAGTTACAGTAGAAGTACAGAGAATAAAAGAAGAAGAGATAAGTGAAGAAGCCAAAGAAAAGAGACAACTATCGCAGGATATATTTGAAATTACCAGCGAAATATTACAAGAAAAAGGTTACAATCACAGTGGGATGAGCATTATGACTACGCCGCCCAACCCTACCATTGAGATAACAATTGATGAACCAAAGGAAAACTTTAGCCAAAACAAAAAAGCTATCGAAAAACTTATCCATAATACTATCTATTCAGAGAAAAAAAAGGATTATAATGTAAAAGTCGATAAAAGAACTGAAGCACAGCTAACAGAAGAGAAATGGTATCCTATTCTGGGATCAATACGGGAAGAAACAAACAAAAATTTTGATAAAGTTACCGGTGTTGCTCACTCGTTCAACACCACTCCCGTACAGATAACAATTAAAACCTCTTTATCAAAAGGATGGACGTCGAATATAAAGGCAAAGCAAATCAAAATGTACGTACATGAAATAATCGATATAAAAAGAGAAGAATTATCACTGCTTAAAGAAGAACCCTATAAAATAGTTATACACGATAAAGGAAATGATAAGTTGAATTGGATAAGCAAGTAAGGCTAAAAAATTAATCTTTTGAACTGAAAAAGAGTAACCTTAATGGCTACTCTTTCTTACTTTTATTCCATTGTTATCGTTTTTTGTTCTTTTCGTGCCAGACACATAATTCCAGCGATTAAGTAAAATATCCCGCTAAAGATTCCTGCGCCCACTGTGATAATTGCTGCAAGTACAGACGTTACAATCAAAATAATCCCTGCTGCTTTCGGTTTCTTATCGCCTTTTACCAATATGATTGAAATAATACCTAATACTAACGCAATGATGGATACAATCGCTAGCACCAGACCTCCACCTTGAAGGACTTCCAGCATAGCCTGCATATCACCCGTTCCCATTCCAGGTTGTTGCATCATTTCATCCGAAGCCTCATTCAAAATTTGCTCATTGTTAAATAGCCATGCTGTAAATATGCCTAACCCAGCAAACAGCATATAGATTAATGCACCAACGATCGTTAGGACAATTTCCCCTGTCCGATTCATGACAAACCCTCCCCATTTTTAACTTCACTTATTCTATGCGATAATTTGAATGAAATATTCTAAATTACCTGTTTCATGTACTACCTTACCATATTACATTAGACATTCTAAATTTTATGATAACATTTTTCTGCTAGAACTCACCATAAACTAAATCAAATTTAGAAAACCTAGATATCGCCAAGCCTTAATGGCGAAATCTTTAGTTGCACTTATTAAGTCTTATCTACTAAATAAATAAGCCAACAATAAAAAGTTGGCTTGTACGTTTCAGCGCCTATTATATTAAATTAGCAGCGTTAAGATAGCCATGACCCTGAACATTGGGGGATTGTCCTAAATCTACACATGCATTAATAAGCTTTTCCTTAACTTGGTCAGGAGACAGATTAGGTTCTTTTTGGAGTAATTGTGCAACTAAACCTGCACAGATTGGTGTAGCCATTGAGGTACCTGATAAAGAAAAATAGTTAGTACCGACTCGTGATTCTGCGTTAATTTTATCAAGAAAAGATCCGGGTGATCGCAGAGAGATAATATTAACACCGGGCGTTATTAAATCCGGCTTCATCAAACCGTCAATAGTGGGACCTCGACTTGAGAAATCTGCTACCAAATCGTCAGAACGATTTACCGCATTTTTATCGTTGGCAGCTCCTACTGTAATTACTTTAGGGCTAGTTCCAGGAGTCCCGATTGTTTCTGCAGAAGGCCCTGAGTTTCCAGCAGCCACACAAACAACCATTCCATTATCCCACGCCGCTTCAACTGCTTTTACAACAGGATCCTCTTCTGCAGATTGTTCTGCAGGTGACCCAAGGGATAACGAAAGTACATCAATACTAAATTGCGATTTATTTTGAATACACCAATCTACCCCGGCTATTACTGTAGACAATGAACCAGAACCCATCTTATTTAATACTTTTACACCAATCAGGTGTGACTCTGGTGCTGGTCCTTGATAATCTCCATTAGATAAAATTCCATTACCTGCCGCATCTCCTGCACAATGAGTACCATGTCCATTATCATCGTATGGGTCTGTATTATTATTAACAAAATCTTTAAAAGCAACAATTCTTCCAACAAGATCATTGTGTGGGTGTATTCCCGTATCGATAACTGCAATGTTGACACCTTTTCCAGTAAAACCAGACTGCTTCAATTGATCAGATTTAATAGAAGGTGTGGCTTTATCTAGTAAAGTAGTTACTTTTTTATCATAATAAAGCTTTTTGATGTGATTACAATTTTCCGTTAAATATACTATTTTTTCAATTGATATTTTGGTGGAGCAACATGATATGGAAGGAAATTGATGAAGATGAGGACACTTAGCACTTTTCACATCATGAATGCCATCCTCAAACGTTTCTGTCTCAAACTCAATAATTACAGGTAACCTTTTTGCCTTTTTCCTTACATATTCTAAAGGTCGATGTAAGAAACATGGAACTGACCGAAAAGGGTGATAAAATTGAATTAGCTGTCGTCGTAAGTCTTTATCAAATTTATGTCCCATTCGTCGAACCATTTGAATAATAGAAAAACCTAGCATAATAAATTCATCCTCTCTTACTATTTACGTGACACGATATAATACGTAATTTACTAAGAGAGGTATTAATGAATTTGTACAGAAAATGGTGAAAAAGGCAGTTAACTAGCGAAATGTGAAGTTAACCTACTATTTTTCTTTTTAAACTTTCCTTTATACCATCTATCATACTTTTAAATCAATCTAAAATAGATTCCCTATAATTTTCCCACCACAATTCCAGTAAATTGAGAAAATCAGTTTTATGCATAAATTGTAGTATGACAATTAATAAGAATGAAATGGACTCTTTTTTACAAGATATCTCAACTACCTTGATTTTTTAACAGACTCACAACGTATTTATCCAATCTTTCTTTCATCATTTCATTTGTTAATCCTGATACACCAAATGCTTCCCATCCAGGATATACTTCAGGAGAACCAATCAATATATCAGTTAAAGATAGCAAATCCCAATACCGATTATAGGTAAAATCCGAACCTGCCTGTTGCTGATATTCTTTTAGAAAACCATCTGCTGTTTCCACTCCATATAGCATGGCCAGGTTCACTCTGCAATGCCCAACATCGACTCCGCGAGGGCCTCTGCAGCCATTCACCCAATCTACCACTCCACTAACTAAACCTTCATTCCATAATACATTGGCTGGATGATAGTCTCGGTGAATGAAACAATCTGTCGTTTTTGGTCGAGGCCCTCTTAAGATATTAATAGCACTTTCCCATGTTTTCGGCTCCTTTGACCAGCTTGGCACTTCAAACGTAGATATGTCATTGTAGCTATAATGCTGATATGGAAAGTCACTCGCTTCAACTGCATGAATTTTCACAAGCCCCTTCGCCAATCCAGTTAACCACTCATCCATATTGGCAGGTTTTAATTCTACAGCACCTTCAAGTTTCGTCATGAGAATCACAGGAATTCCACATTTTTCGCCTGTTTCATCGTAGGCAACTACTTGAGGGGTCGTAATACCTGTTTTAGCAGCCATAAGTAAACTCTCTTTTTCATGCAATACCAAATCCGGTTCTTCTGCAAGCCATTCCTTATTATCAAACTGCCTGACAACATACCGTTTCACCGATTTATCCACCTTTAGCGTGATGCTATGTAATGTGGATGAGGTACTTCCTTTCAGTCGACTAACCGATTCCACCACTGCACTCGAATCAACATTATCTACTACCCATTCAATAATCCGATTCGACAAATGTTCGTTATTCTGTTCCAAAAAATTCAACCTCCGATTCTTAGTATAGATATAATTTTAATATAATTACTCTGGAATTAAAGGGATTTAGTATCATTTTGGTGAAAAATATACAAAGGAAGAGTATCATGATAACGAGTTGTACTGTCTAAGATTTTTTTAGCGGACACCAAAGCCCTTATTTGACAAAAACAGCCCTTTTTCCTTAGATATATGTGGAATAAGGTATCTGGTGGCCGCATATTACAGAATAAGCACTTTTTTGCAGAAATAGCGTATCCTGTGTCCGCTTATTACTGTAATATATGAACAATAATATAAAAGGAGAGTCAAAAAGCATGGAACCAATCCAAACAAAAGAAGTAGATCAATTTATTGAAAATTTAAATGGGCATACAAAGGAAATTACCGAAAAAATACGGGAGGTTATTTTCCAAACGTCCCCCAATATAACTGAAGAAATAAAATGGGGAAAGCCATGCTATATTGAGAATGGTCTTGTATGCTATCTTCAGACTGCCAAGAATCATGTTAATCTGGGTTTCTACTTCGGTGCCACACTTAAGGATAAGGATAACCTGCTTGAAGGAACTGGCAAAAAAATGCGTCATATCAGAGTTAAACAACTCGATGAGATTCAACCCCAAAAATTCTCAGCATTAATACAGGAAGCCATTGATCTAGAAACATGACTTTTTCATTACATTCATGAACTTGAAATAAACCATGACAAAAGTGATTTCTTTTGTTATCCTTAAATTGAAAACATAATATTTTTAAAATTACTACTAGGGGTGCCCAAAATCGAGGGCTGAGAGGAAAGCACGTTTTAGCTTTCTGACTCTTACGGACCTGATCTGGTTAATACCAGCGGAGGGAAGTAGACTGACGATATACTTACTTATATCAGCTATTTCAAGCCAGGTCCATTAATGGATCTGGCTTTTTTCGTATGCGCCCCTTTCACGGAAAGGAGGATTTGATTGAACCGAACACGATTACTTACGACAATGGCAGTCTTTGTGGCAATAGGTACATTAGGTGCACAGTTACTTTGGTTTCCAGCAGGCGTCGCAAAGGCTTATCCCGTCCAGCATGCCGTCAATGTTATGGCCGCTGTGACACTTGGGCCCGGTCCTGCAGTCGGTATTGCATTTATGATTGGACTGCTACGCAACATGCTTGGACTTGGTACATTGCTAGCGTTTCCCGGCGGCATGATTGGAGCATTTCTTGCTGGATACTTGTTTCAGAAGACCCATAGAAAAGCCATGGCTGCTGTGGGAGAGGCAATTGGCACCGGGATCATCGGAGCACTTTTTGCTGTTCCCTTTGCAAAGCTATTAATGGGTAGTTCAGCTGGTGCTTTGTTCTTTATACCGTCGTTTCTTATTAGCAGTGTTACTGGAGCATTGATAGGCTGGTTTGTTATTTCACGTGTTAATCAGGATAGACTAGTTCAACATAAAATATAGGAAAAACTACTAGGGGCGCTGTACTGGCTGAGAAACGGAAATATTCCTTGTCCCTTGGAACCTGATCTGGATAATGCCTGCGCAGGGAAGTAGTTGAGGGCCGCATTCTGTACCTCTAGTATTCTACTTTTATTCCCCCTAGTAGCTTCCTAAATCATTGGAGGCTTTATTATGTCATTCACACAACAATTAAGAGATGAGAACCAAGATATATTTCAAGCAATATTTAATCATCCATTTGTCGATGGTATTGGAAAAAAATATGTCCCAAACGAATCAATTGCGCATTATATTAAGGCAGATTTTGAGTATTTGAATGCATTTATGCGAATCTATGGAATTGCTCTTTCCAAATCTGATAAGCGCGAGGACATCCGCTTCTTCGGGGAACAAATCCAATTTGTTTTAAATAGTGAAAGCCATCCACATCATAACTTTTGCGACTATATAGGGGTTGGCTACGAGGAGCTCCAAGGTCATCCGCTTCCGCCAACTGCTGATCATTACATGAAGCATATGATGTATCACGCGCAAATGGGCAGTTTAGCTGAAACCATTGGTGCACTGCTCCCTTGCCCGTGGACATATTTGGAAATAGGCTATGCGTTAATGAACAAATATAATCCAGAAAAGGATCATCCATTTTATCCATGGATAAGCTTTTATGCCGATGAACGATTTGGCAAGATAGTGATGGAAATGCGAAACCGCTTGGATAAATTTGCTGAACATGCTTCATGGGATGAGCAGACAAAGATAAAAGAAGCATTCCGTAAAAGCTGCCAATTAGAGCTTGCCTTTTGGGAAATGGCCTATACTTGTGAAGATTGGCCAATAAACGAGTTGGTGATTGGCAAATGAAAAGCATTCCATGCACACTTACAATAGCTGGCACTGATCCCAGTGGTGGAGCCGGAATACAAGCAGACTTAAAAACCTTTCAGGAACTGAAGACTTACGGAATGTCTGTCATTACATCCGTTGTTGCGCAAAATACAACAGGTGTCCAGAATGTGCACCATCTCCCTGTTGAAATGATTGAACAACAATTGGATTCCGTTGTGACCGATATTCCCTTTCAAGCATTTAAGACTGGAATGATCGCTAACGTTGACATGATGCAGGCTATTGCTCAAAAGATTAACGGTTTAAACATTCCGTACATTATGGATCCGGTAATGGTCGCAACAAGTGGCGATCCATTAATCGCAAGCAATGCCCGGGATTTCTTACGTAAGAAACTATTACCAATGACATCGTTAGTAACACCAAATATCCCTGAGGCAGAAGATATTACGGGTGCAAAAATTGAAACACTAGACGACATGAAAAAGGCTGCGAAACAAATAGTTCATGAATTCGGAGCAGGTGCGTCATTGGTTAAAGGTGGCCATTTGCAAGGTGAAGCAATCGATTTTTTATATGACGGCAGTTCGTTACACACTTTTGCAACCAAACGAATTGAGACAAAAAATACACACGGAACCGGGTGTACTTATTCAGCAGCCATTACAGCCTACTTAAGCCAAGGAGATTCTTTACCAGTGGCCGTTAAAAAAGCAAAGGATTACGTAACTGCTGCAATCCGTCATTCGTTTTCACTTGGTCATGGAAGTGGACCGACAAACCATTGGGCAAAGCCCATTGAAAGGGTGAGGTAAATGAATAAAGATATCATTCAAAAAGTAAGAGATCAAAGTCCGTTGATTCACCATCTGACAAATCAAGTTGTGATGAATTTTACCGCAAATGGCTTGTTATCCTTTGGCGGAACACCAGTCATGGCTAAAGCTGAAGAGGAAGCGAACGACATGGCGTCCATTGCGGATGGTGTACTTTTAAACATCGGAACCATAACAGCGCAAGAACTTCCAGCAATGATCACAGCAGGAAAAACAGCTAATGAAAAAGGAATACCAGTGGTTCTTGATCCTGTTGGTGTCGCGGCAACGCCATTTCGGACATCAGTTGTAAAAGAAATTCTAAATTCAGTACAGCCAACAGTCATCAAAGGGAATGCGGGCGAAATTGCACACCTCGTAGAAATTCCTTGGGAAACAAAAGGCGTCGAATCGGTAGGTAATGGAAATTCTGTGGAGATAGCTTTAAAAGCTGCTGAGACCTATCAAACTACTGCCGTTGTCACAGGAGAAACGGATGTTATCTGCTCCGGAAAAGAATATCTTTCGAACAATTCCGGGCATCCGATTCTTGGGAAAATAACTGGTGCTGGCTGCCTGCTTGGTTCCGTTCTAACTGCATGTTTAACCACAAATGAACCTATCGAGCAGAAGGTGTTAACTGCAGTTGAGTTTTACGGACTGGCGGCGGAATATGCTGCTGACTATTCAGAAGTTAATGGACCTGGGACTTTCCTCCCTCATTTTATTGATGCATTATCATTTGAAGTTGATAAACTGGAGAAGGTTAATTGATGAATCTAAGAAAATATTTGATAATGGGCAGTCAAAATTGTGACCGTGATCCAGCTGATATTTTAGAATTATCGATAAAATCCGGTGTTACAGCATTCCAATTTCGAGAAAAAGGAGTTGGGTCATTAAAAGGAAATGATAAATTAGAGTTAGGATATAAATTAAGAAATATTTGCGCGCATCATAATATAGCATTTTTCGTCAATGATGATATCGACCTTGTTGAACCTCTAGGAGCCGATGGAATTCATGTTGGACAGGATCATGTTTCAGTTGAAAAACTACGTGCGCGCTTTCCTAATAAGATTATTGGCCTTTCTGTATCGAATCCAACCGAAGTTTCTAATAGTCCGATTCAACTGGCTGATTATCTTGGTGCTGGTCCAATTTTTAATACATCTACAAAACCTGACGCAAAGTCAGAAGTCGGTGTGAATTGGATTAAAACATTAAGAAACCAATTTCCAAGCATCCCTATTGTAGGAATCGGTGGAATAACCACCCAAAATGCAGCTTCTGTAATAAATGCTGGGGCTGACGGTGTTGCGGTTATTTCGGCTGTGATCCAGGCAAATGATGTAAAAACTGCTGTTCAAGGGTTATAAACCTTACCTTCATATATACTATCGTTTTTCACATTCGAAAGGTGGCATAAAATAAATAAAAATTTCATGCCACCTTTTGATGATGGGGTTCGATTAAAGTAGTAGAACCTACTTTTTGTTTTTATCAGCATACACAGCCATGGTATCACGCATGAACACTGACAAACCTTGACCATACTTATCGATGTTCTTGGTAAAACGTTCATCATCGACATACATTTGCCCAAGTCCTTTGAATGCATCAAGTGAATAGTTTCCGATTTTGTTCAAATAGTCATACCATACCTTAATACCTGCTTGTGCTTCATCAGATTCAGGTGATTCATGACGGAGCGCTGCAAGCTCTTGATAGATTTTATCAAATTCTTCACCCATTGCTTTTTGTTCATCTTTTGACATCTTATTTATTTTCGCATTGGATTCATCAACAGCTTTTTCACCCCAACGATCACGTGCTTCTTGTTCGTATGGGTTATGGCTGAAATCAAAGCCTGCAAATTTTTCTTTATTACTCATATTAATTTCTCCTTTTGAGTGTTGCGTGGTTTTATCAATCGTCGCAATCATTTCATCGATCCGGCTACGTTTCTCAAGGAGCATTTTACGGTGAAGTTCAAGTGCTTCTTCTCGATCAAACGACGGACTGTTGATAATATCTTTTATTTTTTTCAAAGGGAAGCCAAGTTCTTTAAAAAATAGAATTTGCTGTAAAACTTCAAGATCACTGTATGAATAAATACGATAGCCAGATTCGGTCGTTTCCTCTGGGGATAACAATCCGATGGCATCATAGTGGTGTAGTGTGCGCACACTAATTCCAACCAAATCAGAAACTTCCTTAACTTTCATCTTTGTAGCCTCCCTTCAATTATCACTATAAAGTATCACGCAACGTTAGAGTCAACATTTATTTAAAAGTCTTTTCGTTTTTTATAAGGAAAACCGATTCGTAGTACTTAGTATGACCTCTTTCCTCGCAGCCGGAATTTACTCGCTTTCCGTGGGGTCTCTTGGGATTCGCTGTCCCACAGGAGTCTAGCATATTCCAATTGCTGGTTTAAGTAGTTTTAAACCCCTTTTTGGTAAAGTGAGCAAAACTCAGCGAAGGAAATACACGAAGACTCCTGCGGAAAAAGCAACAGCTGAAGATCCCGCAAGAAGTGATTTTTGCTTCCGAGGAAGCTGAAGCGTTGCCCGCGGAAAGCGAAGTGTATTTCCGCAGCGGTTACATAGCACTCAAGTATTTTTCCACAGAATTTGGATTACAACTCACCTTATAAAGGATGGAAAGAAATCACAATAATGTTATGTCACTGTTAAACATACAAAGCCGCCATTCGAATGAACAGCGGCTTATGATTACTTATTAGATGATGGTAGATTTTCCAATTCCGTCGGCTGCGCGCGATATACAAACAACGCCATAATAAAGGCGACAACAGCTAACACAAATCCTATAAAATATACAAGTTCAACACCCGCAACCATAGACTCACTTATTGTAACAGGATTTCCTGGATCAGCAGCATCTGTTAGATAACTGTTTTGCCTTGCACTCATAATACTGATGAATACAGAAACTCCAATTGCACCTGCAACAGGCTGTAATGTCGTCATAACCGCAGTACCATGCGGGTACAAATGTTTAGGGAGCTGATTTAAGCCATTTGTCTCAGCCGGCATCATCATAGCAGAGACAGAAAGCATTAGTAAGATATACCCAACAATAATCATCCATATCGGTGTATTCATATCCAGCCTACTCATCATAAACATCGTCCCGCATAACACAGCTGAAGCAGGTATTAGCAATAATCTGGGTCCAAACTTATCAAATAGATGCCCCATAACAGGAGACATCAATCCATTCAGAATTGCACCAGGCAGCAGGATTAAACCAGCCGTGGCTGGTGTGACTCCCAACGGTCCTTGCATAAACATCGGCAGGATAATCTCAGAAGAAAACATCGCCATAATTATAATTAAAAATAGGATAATTGCATGAGAATACATAGGGAACCTAAATACTCGCAGATTAAGTAACGGGTCTTCTAGTTTAAATTGCCTAATTGTAAAGGAAATTAGCGCCACGACTCCCGAGACAATTGGGATGTACACAACAGGGTTTAAAAATCCTGTTTCACCTTCACCTGCTGAACTGAAACCGAACACGATACCACCAAATCCAACAGTAGAAAAAACAAGTGATAAAATATCTATTTTTGGTTTGGTAACTTCTGATACATTAATCAAATATCGATAGGCAAACGCTATAGAAAATAGTGCAAATGGTATTACTGTGATAAATAAAAAACGCCAGCCCAAATGATCAACAATTACGCCTGATAGTGTTGGCCCAATTGCAGGAGCGAACATTATAACAAGGCCGACAAAGCCCATTACCTTCCCACGACGTGATGGTGGGAATATTAATAAGAAGACATTAAAAATGATGGGTATAAGCAGCCCAGTTCCAACCGCTTGAATTAACCTGCCCGCCAGCAGAACAGGAAACGTGGGAGCGGCAGCACAAATCACTGTTCCAATCGAAAATATTACCATCGTCCCCAAAAATAACTGCCTTGTCGAAAACCATTGCAATAATACTGCCGATACTGGGGTGACAACTCCCATTACTAATAAAAAACCTGTCGCCATCCATTGGACAGTAGTTACAGAAATACCGAATTCGTCCATTAATGTTGACAGTGCAATGTTAAGTAATGTCTCATTTAAAATGGCGAAGAAAGCTCCAATGATCAAAGAAAGCATAATAGGCATAACTTTCACATTAGGATCCTCAGCTAAATACTCATATTTGGTTGGTTGATTACCCTTATCCATACAAAAAATCTCCTTTTAAAAAAATAAAACACAAGCATTAGTTTTTAGCTTGCGTAAGTAGTACAGAGATATTTACCGAATTGAAGAGAGGCAAAACCACTTTCCAACTTATTTATTCGAAAATAACAGGATAATCTTACCACTACTCTGCTTTATTAACAAGGGCAAATTTTACTGTATCGCCACTATAATTAAACACTGTAAGTCGCCCATACAAAATTGGACGTATCCCCATATATTAAAAGGAAGGACTTTTTAGAGGAGGACATTAAAACATGAATCATAATCAACCACCATATGGAGATGAAAGGCAATTTAATTTTCAAGGGATGCTGGACGGATTATTTTCCGGGTTTCCTGGTGGCGGACAACAATTTGGTCCCCCAGGAGGAGGACCACCATTTGGGGGACCTCCGGGACAGACCGGCGGTGGGCCACCTGGGTTTCAGGGTGGGCAGCCATCTGCTGGTCCACCTAGTAGCCCGCCACCATCATTTATACCTTCGCAACCGCAAACCTTACAATCCCAGCAGTTCGGCGTCTATGCAATTGATCCAGGAGCAATCCGACGCTGCCTGTTCCAGTTCACGTATATCTGGCTAAGACGGGATGCCTTTTGGTTTTTCCCAGTCTTTATCGGAAGAAACTCAATCGCAGGATTCAGATGGAGCAGAAACAGATGGGTTTACTACGGCGTTGATTTAGACAGAATTCAAGCATTTCAGTGCTATTAGTGCCTGTAGTTTGTACCGTTTATTGTCGAATGAGCCTTCCCTTGCCCAAATACAGTAAGCGAAGGGCGGATTATTAATGCATCAAACAGTATTGCTATATTTGGCATGTATTTTAGCTGGCTTTGCACTTGCGAACGTACCGACATCATCAGTAATCACTGCTGGTATAGCTACTTTCTTTCAAATAATAGGAGGAATTGCGGTAATTGTTTTTTCACTTGCCATTCTATATCTGGGAGTCAAAGCCTTGCTCGATAAGTAAAAATGAAAAGTGGCCGTTTGAATGGTAACGATGAGGATCCGCCACCAAACAGGTCGGAGTGAATCCTCATTCCACTAAAAAGCAGAAAGAGTGCTCGCGGAAGGGTGAGACGGATCCTCGTTCCGCTAAAAGCAGAAAATCAGCCAAAATTGAGGCAAAAATGACAAATAGCGGAATGAGGATTCATCCCCTTGCTTGAAACGAGGGTTTTCAACCAAATAGTGGAATGAGGATCCGCCAAATCAGTCAACCGGATCCTCATTCCGTTAAAAATGTGGTTCTCCAACATTAGGGACTAATCTTCTAATGTTATTAGCATTTTCTCTCCCAAATAGTCTCTTACTTTCATATGCTTTTCAAATAGATCACTGGTAAACTACGAAAAAAGTCACCATCCCTAAGAATAGTGACTTCCATTTAATCATTTCTAATATCTTCTACAATCGTTTCCACTTCATTTCGGGATATTTTCTCCCGTCCTTCTTTTAATGCTTTAACAGTTCTTTTCGCTAATGCTAATGGGATTTGGCAAAAGAGCTGGATATTCCGTGTATGAATATCTTTCATATATTCATCGGCCATGGCGAGATTATTTTCGGTGTATTGAAACATGTCGTCTGTATTCCAGCCATCCGGAACAAAATTCACACCTCGTTCACTATCCTCACCCTGGTTTCGTAAGATATTCACTGCTTGCAAGCCACGACCATACCCTATAGCCAAATCATGATCAGTTTCGGTACCATCATACCATCTCCATATATCTGAAAGCATGACACCAACTAACCCAGCTACGTAATACGTATAATCATCCAAATCCTCTTTAGTCTTTATATGCCAATCCTTTTCTGCCCATTTTGCCATTCCATCTGCCATAATACCTGTAGATTTCTTTACTTCTTCCACAATATCAGGTGGGCAAATAGATATCCAATCACCTAAACGTAACGTCACTTCAGGCAGAAGCGATTCATAGGATTTTAACAATTCACGGTATGCTTGTTGGTCAAAATCGCCCTTTAAAAGTTCACTGGTAGACCGAAGTAATCGTTGCTTTGTTTCAGATTCTAATTTTTCATGATCTTCTATTTCGTCAACCGCTCGCATACATAAATATGCGGAAGCAACAGTTTTCTTCAGGTTCGGTTTGAGCAAACTAATTGGTATGTAAAAAGTTCTGCTCGTTAGCTTTAGCATGTGCATTGCTTCTTTTTGTAACTTCCTCGATTCACTCACCCGTGACGCCTCCCTTGATAATCCAAGTATAACAAAAAACGAGTGTTATTTATATAAATTTACTTTTCCAACAACCAAAAAATGAAGTACCACATAAGTACTCCATTTCCTACTAATCATTTAATTTTGATTTCCTTCTGGGCCGTTCCCAAATTAGACCCTGTTTCAATGCCATTTTCCT
This sequence comes from Virgibacillus sp. JSM 102003, assembly GCF_041949995.1. Lineage (NCBI taxonomy): Bacteria > Bacillati > Bacillota > Bacilli > Caryophanales > Bacillaceae > Virgibacillus > Virgibacillus sp. JSM 102003. The sequence continues at coordinate 15,588 of NZ_JBHFQH010000006.1, read as the reverse complement.
GGCTATTCTTGGTGCAGTCCACAGTGGCGGTAATAATAAAATCGACACTGGCACAGCAGTAATAACAATTGAATTTTGAATAGCCGTTATACTTCCTTCGCCAATTGTCAAAATCACCATTGTCGTCCCACCAAAAATTAATGCCCAGAAAACTCGCAGCCAACGTTCAGGATGGTCATTTCCTGTTAAGGTTACAGCTATTGTATACGACATCGTATCTGTTGTAGTTGCGACAAATATGACTGATATTATCAGAAATAGAATTGCCATAACCGTTCCCATTGGTAGTTGATCCATAATAGCCATTACTGCAGCAGGCATACCCGCTTCATTTAAAGCACCGGAGACTGATCCGGGATTTTCTATTTCAAAAAACACTCCTGTTCCACCAACAACCGAGAACCAGAAATTCGTAACAAGCGGGGCAACAATGGACACTGCAATAACTAAGTCCCGTATTGTTCTTCCGCGAGAAATGCGACTGATAAATATAATAAGCATTGGACCATAGCCGATAAACCAGCCCCAGAAAAATATAGTCCATAATCCAAGCCATGCATCATCACCGCGATAGAAACTCATTGTAAAGAAGTTCTGTAATTGGAATCCCATTCCCCCAACAAACGCATCAATTATAAACAACGTTGGCCCAATAATAAGAACAATAGCTCCTAGTACAATTGTCATGCCAACATTTAAGCGGCTCAGTAAAAGAATTCCTCTATCTACCCCTGTAGCTGCAGAAATTGCTGCAATTATAACCAGAACAATTACAACCATAATACTCGTTGTAACTGTATTAGGAATGTTAAATAGATGATTTAGCCCATATGAAATCTGTAAACCAAGGAACCCAAGCGGGCCTAAAGTTCCTGCTGCGGTCGCTATAATCGAAACAATATCAGCTGTTGACCCTAGTATACTCTTGTGGAATATTTTTTCACCGAATATAGGATACAGCAGTGACCTTGGACGCATTGGATAACCTCTGGTGTAATGAACATACATCATCACAATAGTAGCCAAAGTTCCTAAGATTGCCCAGGCTGCAAATCCCCAATGGAAAAATGCTTGTGCAAAAGCAGCCGGAATATTAGAAAATTCACCACCGCCAAATAATGGAGGTTCAGCCATATAGTGATACATCGGCTCGGCTGCTGCCCAAAAGATTCCACCACTTGCCAGCAGTGTAACCAATATCATAGCAACCCAGCGATAATAACTATATTTCGGCTTATCCAGGTTACCTAATCGGACCTTTCCATATCTTGAAAAAGCTAAGAATATGCCAATCACAAAGTTCCCGAATAATAAAAGCTGCCAGTACGCTCCAAAGAGATCAGCAGAGTAACCAAATAAAGTGTTAATCCAGCCACCTACCATCCCACTATCAATAAAGGATAAAATAATAAATAAAATTAAGAATCCGCCACTTACTGCAAATACTGTCCAATCTGTTTTAACTTTCTTGTTTTCTTGCACGCTTTTCCTCCTAATTTATTTAGGAGCAAGTGTCTATAACATCATTCGAAAACTTAGTCATTACAGACCGTTGGATGGGAAATTTCATTCATGTATATAAAAGACTATTTCTTACAACCATCAGCTTGCTCAAATTTTTTTCTTACATAGTTTTGTATTATAGTTTTGCCTGGGTAATCCGTCAACTATTTACTTGTTTAATCATACAGATTTAGTACCAACTAATACCATGTATGTTTCCCCAGCCATTATAAAAAATACTAAATGGACCTAAATACAGTAATGGAGTGAAAAACCATGGAAATACATTCAGAAGATGACTTTGCTAATTATTTTGATCAATCAATTCTGGACTACAAAGAAGGCAGTAGTCGCCTTCAAAAGAAGTTGCCAAAAATGACACAAGGATACTTTGATTTCACGGAATCTTGTTTTGAGGAAGGTGCGATGGCAAAAAAAGAAAAACAGCTGATGGCACTCGGAATTAGTATCTATGCCCAGGATGAATATTGTATTATGTACCATACAAAAGGTGCCGTTCAACACGGATGTTCCGAAGATGAAATAATGGAGACAATCGCTATTAGCGCAGCCTTAGGCGGAGGTGCTGCTTTTTCTCAAGGTGTAACCTTAGCTATGGATACGTATGATTATTACTCAGAAAAAACACAACACTAAGATAAACCAAAACAGAGTACACAACTTTAAATAAAAAAGTGTGTACTCTGTTTATTCAGGAAATGATTTCAAGGTTTTGAGGTTATGATAAATTACCTTTTATTAACCATCTCCTTCACCAACAAACTCAACAAAAACATTCTGATCATAGTTTATATCAATGTCTTCCGGAATTTGAATGTATAGTAAATGTTGATTTGATCTAGTGGCATCACTTGATGAAAATGCCCCATCCATCCAACCTTTCTCATTAAATTGGCTCGCAATAAATGATTCCTTATACGTTCCAAGATTCACCTCAACAGGTTCCGGTTCCGTTACTGTCATGTTATTATTTGAAAAATCTATATGCGGCAGGTGCACACGGTTTGAAAAATTAATACCTTCAATAATAATTGGAGTTTGATAGTATGCCACCTCAACAGTTTGTTGCAACACATCTTTTACCTCTACAAATATAGGCATCTCGTTTGGAGAGGAAGTTTTAAGATTTAGCTCACTTCCATCACTGTTATATTCCCAAGTTTCTTTGATATATGAACGATCAACGCTACCAATCTTTCCCTTGTCTGCCAATTCATATAAAGAAATATCCGGAGCTGTTTCTTCAGCCATTAAACTGGTATCATTTGGAAGGACATAAAATGCACCCGCAGAAACAAGTAACAGAGTCATATAAGCTGTGAACATCCATTTTACTCTTTTAACATAACTGAACTTACTACTTTTCAATCTAATCCGTTTGGTCCTAACTACAACCAGTACAACTATACCTACTATAAATACGAGTAATATGATAGGGGTCAACCCAAATATACTCATTGTCTAACCTCCAATCGATTAGAAATCAGCATTGAACCAGCCAAAAATAATACCAACGTAATGATTGCCTTGCCGCCAAATAGCCAAAATGAATCTTCACCAAAATAAAAACTACCGATTTCCATTAAGACATGGATTTCTGTACTTACTTCAAATAAAAATATAAAACCCAAAATGGCAACAGGAACTATATATGCAAATGCCTTATGAAGATGAACCAGAGTACCAATGATATAGCCAAAACTGCTGAATAGGAAAATCAGCACTATCATTGCAATCGTTCCCACAAGCAAGTCCATTAAATTATACCCAGTACTCGAATAAATCATTTGCTGGTTATCATCAAACAGAAAGTATATAGCGATTCTTAATAAGTAACCAGATAAGGATGCGGTAATCCCGCCAACTATACTTCCAATAAATAAAAATACGATATTGGATAAATTGCTGCTCAACCTATTTGTTACAAATGCAAAGTCATCTTCCCGATAGGCTTTTGTCTTGATTAGAATAGCATTGATGAATGCCCATAGAATTGTGAAAACCACAATTATATCAATAGAATAGTAGTTTATTTGGTAAGACAGCATCGATCCGGACCCACCTAACATTCCTGATCCACCTAATGCGAAAAATAGTGCTAACAATTGAAGGATCACCAATGTACTGAACATCCCAATACAGGACTTCATTTTAAACTGGATTTGTTTTCCCACTACTGCTGCCATACTAGGATCTGTTAAAGACATCATCTATTCCTCCTGTCGTTTTTTGGGTCAGATATACACACAAATCACTAGGGGATACGGATGACACTTCCACACCGCTCCGTTTGATTTGCCCCAGAGTATCGCTCGAAAAATCGTTCTTCACTACTGAAAATTTACTGTCCAACCCAACCGTATTTGTATAAAGGACATCTTTGTCGGATATCCATCCATCAACCTGTTCAGAGCCACCGCTTAATCCAATTGCATATTCCTTCAGTTCCTCAATCGGCATATGAAGAAGATTCGAACCCTCCTCCATAAGTAAAACATCCTCCAAAACGACTTCAAGTTCATCAAGATAATGACTTGAAATAATAATGGAACGAGGGTGTGCCAGATAATCCTTCAATAATGCACGATAAAAATCTTTTCGAACCGCTGCATCCATTCCAGTTGTTGGTTCATCAAAAATGGTTAGTGAACATCTGGATGCTAATCCGATAATCACATTGAAAGTGCTCCGTTTACCTTTTGACAAGTTATTATGAATCTGCTTGGAATCAAATGCAAAGTAATCAAAAAGCCGAAGTGCCAGATCCATATCCCATTTTTCATAGAACTCGCCAGCTTGCTCGAGAACTTCTTTTAACGTTAATGCTGTAGGAAAGTTCATTTGGTCATCAACAAAAACGGTGTTAGCTGAAACGAAGAGACTATTAAAAGGCCTGTTTGAAAAAACATTCACTTGCCCTGACGATTCAGCCCAGAACCCTGCCAAAATTTTTAGAAGAGTTGTCTTTCCGGCACCGTTCCTGCCTATCAAGCCTGTAATCCTGTTTTCTTCAATTGTCACAGATAAATTGTTTAAAGCTTTTCGCTGCCCGTGCTTTTTAGTCAATTCAATACATTCAACAATTTTCACTTCGCATCCCCCTTACGTTCTTTCGTAACCGATTTGATCATCTCTATCACTTCTTCTTCGCTTACATCCAATCGTTCAGACTCAAGCACAACCTCTTGTATGAGGCCTTTTAATGTCTGATTTTTTCGTTTGTCCAGGATGATTTTTCTTGCATTCGTTGAAACAAATTTACCTAATCCTCGTTTGTTATATAGGATTTCTTGCTCAAATAGTAAATTTAATCCTTTTGCTGCAGTAGCTGGGTTTATATTGAACATTTCAGCAAGCTTGTATTGGGAATGTACTTTCTTGTCCTTTTCAAAATTACCGTTTAATATTTCAGCCTCAATCCACTCGGAAATCTGAATATATATTGGTTTAGAACCATCCGTATTGATCATCAAGCTTGCCTCCCTTATGTGAATTAGTGCATTAGTCGTGTAATGCAGTATATTACATTATTCAAAATAAAGCAATATAAGAAAACTTGGATATGTTAAATAAATTTTATCGAAGCATATTTTGCTTCCTTGTTGCACCAAAAAATCCTCTATTCATTTATAGAGGATTTTTGCATCATTCTACCGTTTTCGGACCTTCACTTCGTTGAATTATTTTAGTCGGTTATCCAAGGATTTGATTGCCAGCTTAATTGCATTTAAACGGCGCTCATTTAGTGTTTTTTGGGAACTGCCTTCTCTTGCTTTTGCTATCTGTTTTTCTATAGATGGTATAATACCTTGTAATATATCTTTACAAGTCAAAATCTTTTCTTCATCATAGAAGAAATATCCCTTACCCCAAGCGTTTTTAAGGCTCTCCAACCCAATTTTTACGGAACTTCGTCTCTTGTTAACAAGGGTTGTATTTGAACCTTTTTCTGTCATACTATTATAAGCATTTGTAAGTTTGTTTAAAGTTGATTCCAAGGATTTAATGTACAAATCTTGGGTTTCTTGGTTAACCTTCTTCATATGCAACCCTCCAATTTATTGGTAATCCATTTTGTAGAATTAACAGTAAATAACGGAACCAGGAAACGATTCAATCTTATAGGACGGCTTTTTTCCATTTAGCGGAACCACAATTCACTCCACTAGTTAGTATGATTCACATCATTCGATTTAGTTGATAAGAAACGGAGCCCGTTACCCACACAAGGTGGTTAATAATTTGACAAACTGCTATGCTGTTATTATCATCACTATCAATCATAAAAAAACTTGGCAATCGTCAAAAGATTCTTATGATTTCTTAGAGCCCCTTATGCTCTTGAGTCCAAGTCTTATAGTTGTACTTATTCGTAACTGCGAACATAAAACGTTTAGGAGAGAATTTGATGAAAATATACGTTGATGCCGATGCTTGTCCGGTTAAAGAAACGATTATATCAATTGCGGCAAATCATAATATAGAAGTGATCCTTGTGAAAAGCTTTGCTCATTTTTCACATAACGATGAACAACCAGGCGTTAAAACAATTTATGTTGATACTGGCGCAGAAGCTGCAGATTACAGAATTATGAAGCTAGCACAAAATAATGATATGATTATCACACAAGATTATGGCTTAGCATCGCTTGGCCTTGCAAAAGGATGTACTGTCCTTCATCACAAAGGATTTGAATATTCAAATGACAATATCGACCAGCTATTGCAAACACGTTATGCAAGTGCAATGGCCCGCAAAAGTGGTAAGCGAACAAAAGGCCCAAAAGCATTCACCACCGAAGACGAAAATAAATTCAGCCAGCTACTCCGGAATAAGCTTAAATAGGGTGGATTGAATCTCACCCGATTTTCGGCACTTTTTTCAAAAAATTTTTGGTCGTCACCTGTTATGTCAGTCGTTCCCTACCACACTGCTGCGTCGTTCAAGGAGCATTACATCCCGCCATACTCCATTTAATTTTCCAAGACGTTTTCGGACTCCTACTTCGATAAATCCAAACTTTTTATGTAACTTAATGCTTGTTTCATTTTCAGGAAAGATATTTGTTTGTAATGTCCAAAAACCGTTCCCTTCACTCGAGACAATTAATTCTTCCATGAGCTTAGTTCCAATCCCTTTGCCTATGCTGCGCTCACTAATATAAATACTAACTTCACCAACACCTGAATGTGCTTCTCTTGTAGAAATTGGACTTAATGCAGCCCACCCGATTACATCTTTTCCTTCCCGGGCGACAAGTCTGGATACTGAAAAATGGCCACTATCCCATTCTTCCCACGTTGGTGCCTTCGTTTCAAATGTCGCGTTACCCGTGTTAATACCCTCTATAAAAATGTCCCGAACTTGTTCCCAATCCTCTTTCTTCATAATATCCATACTATGCTTGTCCCTTCTTGATTGTTATCTGATTTATTTCTTGTTTTCCAGTTTAGCATAAGATTTCTGTCCATTCCTATCGTTCATATCTAAATTTGTCGGTTCCACTGGTAAATTATCATACGGAGGGGGTAAAGGCGAAGAGGCATATTCGACCAGAATCGATTTAATTCTGGCCGATATTAACTGCTTAATCCTGACATACCATTAATTTATTTCCATCAGGGTCCTTAAACACAAAGAAATGATCATGTTCAATTTCCGTGACTAGCTCGACACCATTATCTTTCATAAATTGATAAGATGCATGTATGTCATCTGTACCAAACTGAATAACAGGGACATTTAAAGTAGCAATCTCACCATTTTCATCCCGCCACATTGGCATCGTATCCAGAATCATCCCGGCTCCATCCATTTTGGCAACGAATAGATGCTCAAACATCACATCACCATCTTCAATTCCTAACATTTTTGAATACCATTCCTTCGCTTTTTCAATATCCCTCACTGGTATAAATACTAGATTAATCTTGTTTTTTATTGGACTTTTCATTAAAGCTCCTCCTTTTTAGGCAGTTAAGAAATTATAAATTCTTTCTTACTGCATAAGTGCAACTAAGGCAATTCGCCTAAAGGCTTGATCTCCAGAGTATAACGGGTTCTACAAAAGGCAAAGTACGCTTTCATAGGAATTCCTCCCTTTACGAATGCCAAGTTTTCTAATTTATCCCATACTTTTCTTTAAATATGGGACTTAATTCACTCCATACATCAAACATATTTCCGTCCAAATCTTGAAAAACAAAGTTCTTCCCAGCATGACCTCTATCTTCTATTTCGCCTACTGTTATTCCTTTTTCCTTAAATTCCCTATGTAATGATGTTAGTGCATTCATTCCATTCACCTCAAATGTAAGCGAGAAATGTTCCTTGCCACCAATATCGTAAAAGTTAGCACTTTGTTTTTCGTGAGACTTAACTAGGAAGATACTTTGATTAGCAAAATCTAGTATCGCCTTCTCCTTATCTTGATAATTAAGTACTGCACCAATGTTTACATACCATTCGGCTGACAATTCAATATCCTGTACTGGAATATATGATGTCCCGACTCTTATTAAACTCCCACTCATTCACATTCCTCCTAATAAATAAGTTAATATTCCTATTATCTATTCAACAAATTTTTGCAAATTCCTTCTATAAAATTATTTAGGAATCTTGTTAACTGGCAAATAAACCTTTGAAAACTGATGCTCCCATTCAAAGGTTTTACTTAAAACTATATATCTACAACTTCCTAACAGCAAAATTATCCTGCAGAACTGCCCAATTTTGCGGGAATTCGCTTCCAAGCACCCAATAACTGGGTCCTCTAAGGCCATATTCCTTAATCGTATCGTATTTAGCCTGAACACTACGTGCATCCTCAAACCATACTTCGTGTTTTTGTCCAGTCTCGTCAACATAGGTAAAAAAAGGAGATTGATATATTTCATCATATTGAATGGCTGCACCATACTTTTCTGCTAACTGAACTGCTTCTTTTGGACTTACCGTTGTGGCAATCGTTCCTTCCACCCACGGAATTTCCCAATCACGACCATATAAGGGAACTCCCATTAGAATTTTTTCACGAGGAATTACCGTTACCGCATAATCCAGCACCTCACGCACTTCATTAATTGGGGCAATTGCCAACGGTCTGCCGCCGGCCCATCCCCATTCATAGGTCATTGCGATGACAAAATCGACAATTTCCCCATGGGCAGCATAATCATGAGCTTCATAAAGCAATCCCACTTGATCAGATGTATCCTTTGGAGCCAAGGCTGTCGAGACCAGGTACCCTTCTGAATGTAAACGGGCCACTACACGCCGTAAAAAGTTATTATAATTCTCCCGGTCTTCTGGATAAACGTATTCGAAATCAAAGTTCACTCCTCGATAACCTTTGGCATTCATTTTTTCTAACAGATTAGTAATCAATGTATCTTGTAAACCTGGATTACGAAGGATATTAGCTACCACATCTGAATCAAATCCATCACCTGTTATGTTTGTCAGCACTAAAAGTGGAGCCACATTAGTCGCTCTTGCCGCCTCCAAAACTATTTGATCCTGTAATTCTGTGAGTGTTCCATCAGCCGTAATACTATAGGTGAATGGTGAAAGATAGGTGAAGTATCTTCCTAAGGCTAGAACTTCCTGTCCACCCCGCTCATTCAACTGGGTAGTATAAGCATTCACTTCAGTTACCGGCTTATCAGCGACCGGAATACGTAACGTTTGACCAGGAAAAATTAACCCCGGATCTTCCATATTATTTGTTTGAATGATTTGCTCAGCAGTTACGCCATAGCGTTCGGCAATCGACCAGATATATTCACCAGCTTTTACGATGTGAGGGAAATAAGGAATCTCCAGCATCTGGCCAACATAAATTAGTGAAGGATTCGTGATATTATTCACCTCCGCCAATTCCTGAACGGACACATCAAACATATCTGCAATCGCCCATAAATTATCACCGGCATTAATTACATACTCACGGTTCGGGTCAGGAATAACAAGTGCCTGCCCCACTACAAGTGTATTAGGATCATCCAATTGATTAAGTAATTCAATCTGATTTATTTTCGAACCATAGCTGCGGGCTATCTGCCATAGTGAATCACCACGTTCAACCACATGAATCTGCATTTTTCTCCCCCTATTTGTTTGTGCTGCTACATACCATCGTATTCATCGGATGATTGTCCTAATAACAAACTGGAGAGAAAATAATCATGATTAAAATAGTGATTACTTTTGTTTAACCTTTCGTATCAAAAACCTGCTCTTAGGTATTGGCGGCATTCTTACCAAACTATAGTTTAAATTTTGCTTCGGAACTTGATAATTAATTCGGTTTGCTAAAAAATTTAAGCTTACTTTCATAACTTCTATCGTCACCCACTCACCGGCACAGCGATGTCCAATATCATATTCACCTCCACCTTGCGGAATAAAGCTAAACGGACTGCCTTGCCAGCCCCTGAATCGTTCTGGCATGAATTCTTCAGGTTCCTCCCATAAGTCCGGGTCATGATTCGTTCCATAAATATCAAGTAGCACAAGGGTTCCATTCGTGAAGTTATATCCTTTCCAATTAAAATCACTGCGTACTCTCGCGCCTAAAAATGGACCAAATGGATAAAAACGGCGAACCTCTTGTACAAACATCTGACTGTATTCCTTTTTATCTGTTTGCAATTTGGCTTTTGACTCGGGATAATTATATAATGCTAATGTACCAAAAGTGACATAACGAGCTATCGCCACTATTGGCCTCAATATGTTGAGTAATTCTACTGCTGCCATTTGTATGTTCATCAGTTTTCCGTCCAAATTGCTATGCCATGCCATTGCATATAAGGCTGTATCCTCATGGGGCATTAACTGACCTTGCCGAACCTGTTGAATAATCCCCTGAATCCACTGTTCAGATCTTTTACGTGCTTGTCTTCCCCTCCAATGTCTGGGTCCAACGGCTCCAAATGCATCAATCATTGCTGAAAGATCAGTCGTCCGCTGTTGTAATTCTTTGGCCCACAATGGTACGCCAGCCCATTCACAAGCGATGCGACACATAATTTCCCTGGCTGCATCGAACAGCACAACTTCTTTTTTTTGCTCCCAGTTTTCAATAGCGGTTTGCCACTGTCTACTGGTTATTTCGGTAAGGTCATCTATGCGCTCTGGAGTCATTAACGACATAAATAATTTTTTCCGATGTTTATGTCCAACTCCATCCAATGTTTGCACACCATTTTCACCCAATAATGTTTTTTGGATACGCTTTGGTGCTGCTCCTTGCCTGCGGAATTTTTCATTATCATAGAACACCTCCGCAGCCTCTTTTCCACCTATACAAATTACTTTTTGGCCGCCCATCAAACGTGTCTCAAAAATATCCGATTGGAAACAGGTGCGTCTTTTTGGAATATAGTTATACCCTTCCATAAAAAGGGCCAAGCTATTATCCAAGCCTTTTTCACGTGGAATTCCCATCCGCCTTTCCTCCTCCCTTAACTTAGTAATACCTATAGATGCTATTTTTCTTTAAAATAATAAATTTATTCCTTTATCGTTTTTAGGTATAATTAAACCTGAGGTGATCATATGGCGCGCGAACGTAAATTTTCCGACAAGACATTATATAATGCCGCAAAACATATACTTTTGAATAATGGCTATGAAGGGTTCACCTTTAGTCTGTTAGCTGATGAGTTAAAGGTATCCAGAGGTGCATTATACAAGTATTATGAAAATAAAGAAGAGCTAATAATGGATTACATGATATTTGAAATGAACCGATTTTTAGCTGAGTTGAAAGAGATCAACAATTATGATCAGTTCGATTCACAATTTGATTTTCTGATTAAACTTATGTTTAAACACAATAAAATACATCAGGTACTTGGGTTTTCATACCAGATCACTGCAACCATCAGTGAAAACATAAGAGTAAAGAAAGTACATTTAGAAAAACTTCATCAGGAAATGTACTCCATTCTTCAGAGCTTTATCCAGCAAGGTCGAAAAGAACAATTATTAAATCCATCCATAAAAGATGAATTAATTTTAGGTTTTATTTTTCAATCGGTCGATATCCCCAATCATTCCGAAATTCCTCAAACGGAATGGGTTAGATCTGTTAAAGAATTAATAAGTCATGGAATGTTCACAGACAAGTAATTGACGTTCATGTCTTGTTGATTAATAATAAGAGTACTTAATTATCGTTTTTTTTATAACCAAAAGTGACACAAGCGTTACTTTATTCTTTTTAAAAGGGAGTATTAGGCATGAAAACATTTATACACTATGTTACAGACCGCGTTAGTACTAAAAAGGGAATGTGGATCACTGCTGGAGTTTGGCTCATTATAGCTATGTTATTAGCAGTGTTTGCTCCTAGCGCAAAGGATTATGAAGTATCTAGTATTCAAACCCTTCCCGATGATGCTCAGTCTATTATTGCTCAGGAAAAAGTTGATAAATACTTTAAAAACAGTGATGGCACCCCTGCCTTACTGGTTTTTCAGGCAAGTGAAGGTGAAGTGGAACAATCTGAGCTTGGAGAGTTCTTATCAACTATCAAAGAAGAAGACATTAAAGGCGTAAAGGAAATCGTTCCTCTATCTGAATTACCACCTCAAGCAGCTGAAAGCTTTTTTTCTGATGACGGAACTACTGCATTAATACCGCTGACTTTTGATGGCTCTTTGGAAACTACGGAAATTAAATCATCATTAGATACGATCTATACGTTGACAGAGCAGAATACGGAGATGAACTTATATGTAACAGGGCCGGCAGGAATTGCAACAGATACAAATGACTTATTTTCCAGGGCAGATATTGTTCTTATTTTATCAACTGTTGGAATTATTTTAGTATTATTGGTTGTAATCTATCGTTCACCATTGCTTGCATTAATTCCATTATTAGCAACAGCCTTTGTCTATGAAGTCGTCATGCAAACGTTAGGTCTAATGGGTAAAGCAGGATTAATTATGACTTCCCAGTCCCTGTCAATCATGACAATTCTCTTATTTGCAGCGGTTATCGATTATTCGTTATTTGTTTTCTCGCGATACCGAGAGGAACTAAAGAGTCATGAGAATAAACAGGAAGCAATGAAACTAGCAATGCGAGGAACTGGTATACCTGTGTTTTACTCTGGGGCTACCGTTTTAGCAGCCATGCTAATCCTTTTCTTCGCTGAGTTTGGTGATTATAAAAACTTTGCACCAACCTTTGGAACAACAATCTTTATTGTCATGCTTGCTTCGGTCACACTCGTTCCAGCCCTATTTGCTATTTTTGGAAGAAAGTCTTTCTGGCCAGTAATTCCACGAGTAGGAGATTCACAAGTTAAATCAAGTTCCCTTTGGAGCAAGGTTGGTCGGTTTGTTACAAAAAAGCCAATTATTTCAGTCGCAACTATTAGTATCATTCTGCTTGTTTCAGCAAGTAATATTTTTAATATAGAATATGAGTTTAATACATTAAAGTCTTTCCCTGAGGATATGCCTTCCAGAGAAGGTTATGAAATCCTCGAAGAAAAGTTTCAGGCAGGTGACTTGGCACCAACAACTGTTTTATTTGAAACAAAGAACCCTATTTCCGAGGACAGCAGGCGAGAATTAGCAGAAAACCTGACAGATCAGCCACTCGTGAACAATGTACGAATCAATGGTACCGCTGATAATGAGTCAGTTATTTCCTACAGCATGACCTTTGAAAAAAATCCATATTCAGTAGAAACAATGGATGCATTAGAAGAAATCCGAAATGATTCCGAGCAAATCCTGGATGAAAGCAATCTTAGCGGCGAGTTATATTTTGCAGGTGAAACTGCTTCGTCTGTAGATGATCGTTCCATCAACAATCGAGATCTGATCGTGATTGTTCTGTTAGAGACACTTCTGATCTTTATCATGTTAATCTTTTTAACGAAATCAATTAAGATGCCTATTTACATGATGGGAACTATTTTAGTGTCGTTTGTTGCAGCGTTAGGGTTAGGCGTCTTTCTAAGCAGTTTATTCTTTGATATAGGTACCATCAGTAACAGGGTTCCACTCTATTCCTTTGTATTCCTGGTCGCATTGGGAATTGATTATAATATTATTCTCGTGTCGCGGTTTATGGAAGAAAGAAAACACCATCCTGTTAAAAAAGCGGTGGAAATTGCTGTTGCCAATACAGGTGGCGTTATTTCATCTGCCGGGCTAATCTTAGCAGCCACTTTTGCCGTGCTGATGACACAGCCGATCCAATTATTATTCGTGTTCGGGTTCATCGTGGCCGTAGGAATTCTACTCGATACTTTCTTGATAAGAGGTATATTAATGCCAGGATTACTTGTTTTGTTTGAAAAATATAAACCAGTTGATTCGGTTAAAGATAGATCTAATTAGTAAAATGAGCACCCATCATTTGTGATGTCCATGATGGGTGTTTATAACTGTTAGTTGATGCGATTATGAATATTAATATGTCATACCACCATATAAAGCGATACTTCAAAAGGTATCGCTTGTTTTATTCTAATATCATCTAATAATGACATTGTAAATTTTATTTTTTTTATAAACAGAGGAACTTTTTAGAATGTTGTTCGGTCTGTATTTATAAAGGGAGGTGCTTGAAATCAGTCGGCCAAATGAAAAGGAAATATATGAAGGCTACTTTGAAAAGGTATATAAAACAACTTTTTACATTTTAAAAAACGAGGAATTAGCAAAAGATGCTACACACGATACATTCATAAAAGCATTTAAAAATTTCAATAAAATTAACCAGCAGTCAAAAATTAATGCTTGGATAACTACTATTGCAACACGTACAGCCATTGATATTTATAATAAAAACAAAAAGCAACTAACATATGAGTTTAAAGAAGAAATCTATGCTTCAAACTCAGACGAATTCAACTATACGAAAGATGAGTTAGAAAATCATTTAGATAACATTCCACCTGATCAAAAACAAGTACTTATTTTAAAATATGTGGAAGATTTAACGGAGAAAGAAATTGCAAAACGACTTTCTATTAAATTAGGAACCGTTAAATCAAAAATATTCCGTGCCAAACAAAAATTATATGAACAGTATCAACTAGGAGGTGAAAATAGTGTTGGAGAATAATCAGGGAGAAGAAAGTTTAAAGAAACACTTAACAAAGGAAATGAATTCAATTAAAGTGCCAAAAGGATTAAAAGAAGAAATGTGGACACAGGTTAAGCCTGTACGTAAGAAGAGAAAGGCTGTTCTTCCATATATAGCTACGCTTGCGTGTTTAATGGTCTTGGTTGCACTTGGATTAAGTGGATTCCCTTTTAATTCGGAACCAACGCCTAGTGATACTCAGGATAAAAATATACAGACAATAGAAGCTGTGTTAAAGAATAACCTCACAGGTCCAGATGATGAATTGGAACAAATATTGGAAGGCGAAGGAGAACTTGAAGCCTTAGGGCAATATGAAAGAAAACTATATAAAGAATATTTTGCAGATGATACATCCTACCAAGAATACATTTCAAGCTACGGTTCGGTATTATGGATTGTACCGATAAGAAATGATTACAAATTAGAGGTAAAAAACATTGAATATGAAAAATCAGACTCAAAAGAGATAATTTATAATTTCTCCATTGAATTACAGTACCAAAAAGAAGGCAGTGAATCAGCAGAAGTCGAAACGATAAATGGCCAAGCCAATTTAAATGAAGACCATAAGATAGAAGATATGTTAATTCGTGTTGAAGATTTTATGAGATCCTTAAGTAATTAGGATTCATTTGTAATCATTGCTAACTTAATTAAGGATTAGCATATAGCCCCGTTGGTAAAGAATCCAGTTTCCTGGTTCGGCGGATCCTCGTTCCGTTATTTCCTTGAAAACCCTTATTTTAAGCATGGGGATGAATCCTCATTCCGCTATTTGTCATTTTTGCCTCAAATTTGGCTGATTTTCTGCATTTAGTCGAGTAGGCGGGGCCTCTCCTTTGGGATTGTGCCCCTTACCCCTCACAGATCCGTACGTGCCCAATTAAGGCATACGGCTCTTCATGACACCCTTAACGTCCATGTCAAAGACGTTTACT